>JANMNF010000129.1:0-21047 GCA_031373765.1 Chloroflexota bacterium | reverse complement strand
TCGATGTAGCAAGTGGCGGCGACCGGCGCGCCGACGCGGTTCTCGATCGGCCGCACGACCTCGAGGATCCGCTCACGTTCGGCGATCAGCGCATGGACCACGTCGCCGGCGCGGACCTTGGTGGACGCCTTTGCCGAGTTGCCGTTGACGCGGACGTGCCCGCCCTCGCACAGCTGGGTCGCCAGGGGCCGGGTCTTCACGAGGCGCACCGCGCACAACCATCGATCAATACGCGTTTCGCCGGTCGTGGCTTGCTCGTTCACGTCACACATCCTCGTCGGAGGTCATGGCACATCGTAGCCTCGCCGGGCTAGGCGCGATGCGCCATATGGTACCGTGTATGGCATGGAGCGAACGACGGTCTATCTGACCGAGAACCAGAAGCGCGCCCTCGAGCGGGCGGCAAAGGCCGCGGGTCGGAGCGAGGCCGAGTTGATCCGCGAAGGGGTCGACATGGTCACGGGTCGGCTCCGCGCCGCCGAAGCGCGCCTGCCCCTGTTCGAGAGCGGCCAGCCGGACCTCGCGTCACGGGTCGATGAGGAGCTCGACGGGTTCGGGGAGTGATCATCCTGGACACGAGCGGCCTGCTCGCCGCGATCGACGGCAGCCAGCGCCAGCACGCCGAGGCAGCTGCCGCAATCCGGGCGGCCAGCGGTCCCCTCCTCCTGTCCCCGTTCGTGCTCGCGGAGCTGGACTACCTCCTCTCAACGAAGGTCTCGCAGGCCGCAGCGGTCGCCCTGCTCGACCAGGTCGCCGCTGGCGCGTACCGCCTCGAGCCGATGGACGCCGGGGACATCGCCCGTGCCTCGGAGATCATCCTCAGGTATCGCGACCTCCGGCTCGGTCTCGCCGACGCATCGCTCGTGGTCCTCGCGGAGCGGTACGACACCCTGGATATCCTGACCCTCGATGAGCGCCACTTCCGGGCGGTCCGGGGCCCAGGCGGACGTTCGTTTCGCCTCCTCCCGGCCGACGGTGGCTGAGCCGGACTCGATGACCCGATACCTCGTCCTTCTTCGCGCGATCAACGTCGGTGGCCGGAACAAGGTGCCTATGGCGGCGCTGCGCGCGCTCCTCGAATCGCAAGGACACAAGGACGTGTCCACGTACATCGCCAGCGGCAACGTGATCCTGAGTTCGGAGCAATCGCCCGCCGCGATCAAGCGCGAGATTGAGGAGGCGCTGCCGAAGACTTTCAGGCTTGACAGCGCATTGATCGCCGTTCTGGTTCTAACGCGTGCCGAACTGCGGGCCGTCGTGCGGGATCGACCGAAGGGCTTCGGTGAGAGGCCGGAGACGTACCACAGGGACGTGGTCTTCCTCATGGGCATCGAAGCGCCGACGGCGATGAAGGTCTTCGACCCTCGGCCCGGCGTCGACGAGGTCTGGCCGGGCAAGGGCGTGATCTACTCGCAGCGGCTCACCGCGCAACGAACGAAGAGCCGCCTCAGCAAGATCGTCGGCACGCCGGCGTACAAGTCGATGACGATCCGCAACTGGTCGACGACGATGGCCCTGCTCAAGCGCATGGAGGCTCCCGAAGCCGACGCCTGATCGCGACCCTGCGCTCGATTGCCGCCCTCCGTCATCGGGCTTGGGCCTTGCGACGGGCATGGCGTGCAGGTTAGTGTCATCGCCCATGGACGCTCCATTGACAACTGACACGCTCATCAAGGCCGGCAACGCCGAACGTGCGGCGTGGCCTGCGACCGGATGGGTCGATCGGCTGTTCGGGCTTCCCCTGCGGCTTCCGGGTGTCCCGGCGATCTGGTGGGTCGCGCTCTTGGTCCTGATGACGCTGGTTCCGGCGAGCCTGCTCTGGGCGGCCGATACCCAACCGGTGGGCGCGATCGATTCGCGCCTGTGGGTCCCGGCCCTCCTGGCGGCCTACGGCGTGGCCCTTAAGAACGTTCTCGACGGCACGGCACGCCACGCGTTTCGGGAGTTCCTGCCGGCGCTCGGCGCCGAGTACAACCCGGTGGAGCTCGAATCGGCCCTGGTGACCGTCCCCGATCGCGTCGCGATCCCGGCCGTTGCCATCGTTGAAGTGATCATCACGATCGGCTATTTCAGTGATCCGAACGAAGCGGCCCACATCCTGTCGAGGCCGTTCGTCGAGCAGACCATCGTCCTCCTGACGAACTGGCTGTCGATCGCCGTCATCGGCGTCCTCCTGATCAGCATCTTCCGGCAGCTGACCGCGGTGTCGAGGCTCCATCGCCTGGCGGTGGTCGACCTGTTCGATCCCGGACCTGCCCACGCGTTCGCCCGCCTCACGTCGGCGACCGCGATCGGGATCGTGCTTTTCACCGCCGTGGTTCTCGCCGATCCGGCGGCCGCCAGCGACACGATCTTCTTCGGCCTGCAAGCCGGCGTCCTGCTGCTGATCGCGGCGACGGCGTTCGGGCTGCCGCTCCGGGGCATGCACGGCCGTCTCGCGGCCGAGAAGGCCTCGTTGCTGCGGGCCGTGAGCGGTCGAATCAAGCTCACGACGGGACGCGTTCACGCGGCCGTCGACGCCGACGACCGACTGGCGGGCGCCGGGCTTCACGACAACCTGGCGAGCCTCATCGCCGAGCGCGACCTGATCGCGAAGCTCTCCCCGTGGCCGTGGAGCGCCGGCACCATCCGGGGCCTCGGGAGCGCCCTCGTCGTCCCGATCGTCGTCTGGGCCATCACCCGCGCGCTGGAACGCTACGTCTGACGGACGGCGAGCGGTCGATCTTGGGTGGACCATGAATTTCGCACAAGGCTGATCAGCAATCGAACGCGAACCAGCACAGCGCGTTGCGCAACCGCTGGTCGTCCAGCACGAGGTCGCGGATCTGGTCTGGCAGCTGGGCTCGCTGCCAGCCGCACTCGACGCGTCCGGCCGCCTCTGCCTGAAGGTCGTCCCCCGATGCCGCCGCTCGTACGGCCCTGATCGCGTAGGCCGCGGCACCGAGTTCGTGGGCCGCGACGTGGCCCACCGCTGCGGCCTGGCCGGCGGCGTACGCGGCGTGCCGTGCCGCGCCGAGCAGGTCCCGTGCCGCGGCGTTGGCGTGGCCGGCCACCGTCCTTGCCTCCTGCCAGGCGACCTCACCGCGTGCCCAGGCGCGTCCGAGGTCGATCGCGCGACCAGGGCGGTCATCGTCGAGCCGCGTAGCCTTGAACAGGGGCAACACGTGCTCGGCGCACGTGGCCGCCCAGAGCGCGAGGAGGTGATGATCGTCGTCTGTGAGCGTCCCGCCGCGCCGGATCGTGATGAACCGCGGGTCCCGGACCTTGGGGAGGATCATCGGCCGACCTCAGTTCCCTTCCGCTCGCCACAACGACCATGGGGATGTCCTGATGCCCATGAGGGTCGTGACGAACTGACGGCGGACCCATGGGACCCGACCGGCTGGACCGAGAAGTGCATCGCGGGCCCAGCCCACTGGGACAAGATCGGACTGGAACATCGGGGTCATGAGGCGCGAGCACCAGGTGTAGTACCGGACCTGCGTGGCTCGGGATCGAGCATGCTGGACAAGGGCTCGCGACAGGTCGTGCGGTGACGCCCGCAATGCCGTCGCCAACGATTGGGCGTCGGCCAATGCGAGGCTGGCGCCGAGGCCGATCTGGGGGCTCATCGCATGGGCCGCATCCCCCAGCAGGACCGCGCCCGATCGGCCCGCCATGACGTACGGCGACGAGACGACGACGTCTCGATAGCGGGCTTCGAGGATCCCTTCGCTCATGGCGCGCTCCACGAGAACGGCCATCCCATCCGGAGCATAGCGGCGGGCGTCGTCTACCCAGGCAGCCGCGCCGCGCCCAACCGTCTCGGCCAGGCGTGGGGTCGGACATGACCAGAACAGTGATGCCTGTCCGATGCCGGTAGGTAGCACGCCGAGTGTGATCCTCGGTCCGTCGTAGCGCTGGTGCAGCACGTCGCCAGCGAGGTGATCCGGGTCCGGGACGACCGACCAGATGCCGCCGAACCCATATTCGCGGTCCTTCGATGCCAAACCGAGCCGGTAGCGGATGCGCGATCGCGCCCCGTCCGCGCCGACGACGAGATCGAATGGGCCAACGTCGCCTTGCGTCGTCGCGAGGCGCCATCCGTCCGTGGAGGCGGCGAGATCGGAGACTTCGACACCGGTTGAGACCGGGATCCCTGCCGCACGGACGGCGCCATCGAGCAGGCTGAACAGGACGCCGCGATGCACGCCAAGCCCATACGGCTCGACTCCGATGTCGTCGTAGCCGAAATCGAGGACCCGACGCCCACGCTTGGTCCTGGCGTCAATCCGGCGCACGGGTGTTGACCGTCGCTGAAGCTCGTCGAACAGCCCGAGGTCGGCCAGGATCTCCTGCCCGACCGCCTGGAGCAGGATGCCCGCCCCTACCCCACTCGGGTTGGCGACCCGCTCGATGACCCGAACGTCGTGGCCGTCACGGGCAAGCAGCAACGCCGCCGCGGCGCCAGCAGTCCCGAGGCCAACGACCGCGACCTTCACCTCTTGCCCATACGAAACGTGCTACTCATCAGGACCAAGTATACGGCGACGGACGATGGGCCGGCGCCTCGAAGCGTGGATTTCGAAATGGACCACGAGCCGGCTTCATTTCACGGCGGGGTTCGCGATCATCCTCTACACCTCGCTCGTCTTCGTAGGCGGGCTGGCCGGGCGGCACCTCCTGTCGGCTGGGTTCCGGATGGCGAGTTACGCGGCGTTCGGCATCGCCCTCGCGACCGCCATCTTCCTGTGGCTTTCCCTGGGCGACTCGGCATCAGGTCTCTATCAGCGCCTTGGCATCACCACGCCCACGGTGTGGTTGATGGCCGTGGCGCTCCGGGGTGGCCCAGTCCCCGTTCGGTAGTCGTTCAGTCGATCGCGACCGTCAACGTCCACGCCGAGCCCGATCCCGCGGCCGCGTCGAGTCTCGCGGGCCACCGATCACCCAGCATCTCGGCCAATTCGTGGGCATCGGAGGGCTCGGCGCCCGATTCGAGAACGTATCGCGCTACGGTCCCGCGTGCGCGTTTCGCGGTAACGCCGCCGATTCGACGACCGGATGCATCGTGATGGATCCGCAGCGTGACCGTCCGAAATCCGAGCCCGGTCGGCATGCCCATCGCCTGGACCATCGGTGAACGCAGGTCGAGGATGATGCCCGCCGGCTCAGCGGCGCTCGCCAGGGCGTCGGGCAGGACCGTCCGCCACGTTGGCTCGAGCCGGCCCACACCGACCAGCCGGGCACACACGTGGACGCGATAGGGCGGGATCCGATCCGTTGGCCGCAGGGCACCGAAGACCGGCGACACAACGACGACGCTCTGCCCCGCTCGGCGTGCAGCGGCCTGGGACCAGCTCGCTGCCCCAAGGCCGTCGTGGAGAGGGCCTGTATAGACATCGAGAGCGGGCATCGCCGGTACGGCGGAGAGCCACGTGTTCCGAGCGACCTCGGGCATCATCGATGCTCTCGCATAGAGTCGCGCGAACGCGTCCGGTTCAGCGCTCGTCGCCATGACGGCCTCGAGAATCTGTCGCCGCATGGGTGTGAGCTCCGGGAACGAGAGCGCCCCGAGATCAACGGGCGCGCCGTGATCCGCTGGCGGCCGCTTCGACTCGGACGGCGGGACGATGATCAGCACGTGGTCATGCTAGGACGTCAGGATCGAGTCGCGAGTCGCTTGTGCGCCCGCCGTTAATTTGACCGATCGGTGGGCGTGGCGCACCGTGGGGGCCTAGTCGAAGGCGCCGGGTCACGATTTCGTCCCTCGCTGCGCAGCACGGCAGATCGGACATTTCCTCGTGGCTCGTACTCCCTTCCTGACTCCCGATGCAACGATTGTCGTTAGCACAGACGGCTACTTCGATGTCTTTGCGCCCGGCGCGCGCCCGGCTAACACGAAGCCCGCCTACCGCGGCGTCATCGCCGAATTGGGATCCACGGTTCGCGTCGGCGACCAGCTCTCGGTCCGACCCGACTCGATCGCGCTCTTGGATGCGGTCTTCGCCTGGTCCGCTGCCCGCGGCGCATCGGCCGTTCGCGGCGACCTGGGTGCCGGTCGTGACCACAAGGCCAATCCCGCCCCTGTCGGCGGCGCCGCAGCCGCCTGACCCCGACCAGGGGCCGTCGGGCGCTCAAGGCCGCCCGGCGACTTCGAGGGTTCGAGCAGCCGTCCGGGCCAGGTCGGCCCATCGGCCGATGTGCGCCTGAAACGCCATCCCGTCCAGTCCGACGTAGATCTGGCACGCCCGAATCCGCTCGGAGACGTTCGGAACGTTGAGACCGATCGCCCGAAAGTGGTCACGTGCTGCCGCGATGATGTCCATGGCGTCCCAGCCAGGTGACCATGGCGCCCAGAAGTCGATCCAGGCCAGGTCCATGAGAAAGTCGCCGTACATCCCGCGGCCCCAGTCGAAGACGCCGCTGATCTTGTTCTCGGAGACCATGACATTCCGGTTCGTCGGCGAGGTTCCCGAGGAGCGCTATCTCATCCACGCTGATTTCATGACCGAGCCGAGCTCATCTTTCCGGAAGGCAAGATCGAAGTCGGCGATCCGGATCACCCAGTCGCGACCTCCTTCGCCGAATGCGAACGCTTGCGACCATTCGCCGCCAGTGAGTACCTGGACGTCGTTCACACCAGCCCCGAAGCGCTCTCGGAGGAATGCCGCGACGCCCTCGGGGTCAGTTGGTCGAAGGTCATATACGTGCATCGCTCCGCCATCGTTGCGCATCCGGACCAGGACCGCCAGGGTCGTGCCGCCCCACCCAGGGTCCGGATTCTCCCAGTTGCTGCCGGTCACAAGCACCGTTCCGTCGACAAGGACGATGGCCGTGTTGCCGCGCCGGGCCGCGAGCATGGGACCGGTCGCGTGTCGGGTGTCGAAACGACAGCCTCGTAACAAGGATGGTCGCGCGACGTCTTCATTGCCAAAGCACCTCGCTACCGGGCCGACTGCAATGCGCGATTTCCACAAATCGTCACGACGGCACCAACTCGGCGGAGCGATGCTCGCCGTCGTCATCCTGTTCGCGGTGAGCGGTTGTGGCCCGGCGAGCATCGAATCTTGGTGAAGTTGGGGAATCAGATGCGGACTTCCAATGTGCGATTCGCAACCGCGACCCTGATCTTCTTGCTGGCCTTCGCGGCCTGCTCTCCTGCCGCGACCCCGAATTCATCCGCGGGGTCGTCGTCGGCCCCGTCCACGACGGGCCTTGTCGGGACTCCTCCGCCCGCCTCGTCGCCGTTGCCGATCGGCCCGGTCGACTCGCGGATCGCTGCCGGGGACAACCAAACGTGCACGATCAACGATGGTGGCGGCGTCTCGTGCTGGGGTGCCTTCAACGGTTGGGGCGACGTCAACGGCAGCTTCTTTCCGGTCGACGTCCCGGGCCTGACCAGCCAGGTCGTGGCGCTTGCCCCGGGTCAGTGGCATACGTGCGCGCTCACGATCGGCGGCCGGGTGTCCTGTTGGGGCGCCAATTCCAATGGGCAGCTCGGTAACGGCACGCAGACCCCGAGTATCGTCCCGGTGGATGTCTCAGGCCTGACGAGCGGCGTCACAGCGATCGCTTCGGGTGGCGACCACACGTGTGCGGTCACCGCCACAGGCGCTGTCAAGTGCTGGGGCGTCAACGAGCAGGGCCAGCTCGGCGTCGCGGTCGTGACCATCAGCCCTGTCCCCGTCGAAGTGTCCGGGCTCGAGAGCGGGGTGATCGCGGTAGCGGTCGGAGGCAATCACTCGTGTGCGCTGATGATCGCCGGCGGCGTGAAGTGTTGGGGTGCCAACTCGAACGGGCAGCTGGGCGACGGATCCACCGTAACGAACCATGAACCGATCGACGTCGTGGGTCTCGACAGCGGCGTGAGTACGGTTACCGCCGGAGGCGAACACAACTGCGCACTGATGACGGCCGGTGGGATCAAGTGCTGGGGCGACGGCGACGCCGGCGAGCTCGGTAACGGCGCGTTCGTCGACAGCGGCACGCCCGTTGATGTCACGGGTCTTTCGAGTGGCGTCGCCGCAGTATCAGCGGGCGGCGGCCATACCTGCGCCCTCTTGACCTCCGGCGGAGTCAGGTGCTGGGGATCCGACGGACTGGGAACGGGGTCGAGCGACCCGAGCGCGCTACCGGTCGACGTCGTCGGCCTCGGGGGTGGGGCCATTGCCCTTGCCGCCGGTGGACTCCACACATGCGCCCTCATGAGGGGCGAGGCCCCGATGTGCTGGGGCGACAACTACTTCGGCCAGCTCGGACTTGGGGCGCAATGCGCTGTGAGCAGGAACGTTCCCTCCAGGGTCACCTACCGGGATTCGGGCGTCAATGGGTCCGATCCCTCCCCGGCGGTCATCGAACACGCGACAGGCCCGAAGGACGTTCTCCTTCGGTTCGACGAGATCGTCAACATCCGTGACGTCCTGGCAATCATTGAGGACGACGACGGCAGGTGGTTCGCGCCGGGAGCCGAATTCACCCTGTATGGAGATGGAACGGCGATCGCCCGGAACGAACTGGCGGCCCAGCCGCCCGGTGAGGGCCCGATCGTTCGGGCAACCCCGTTCCGCATCGCGCGCCTGAACGAAGGCCAGATCCAGGAGCTGCTCGGGTACGCCCTCGACGAGGGCGGCCTCAGGGACGCGTGCGATGAATATGGTTTCCGGGGCGGAGATAACGACAAATACCCGATCCTCACCATTCGCGCCGGCGGCCTCGATCGACGTATCCAGGCCGAAGGTGCGAATCCGCTGGGCCCACTGATGGACCGTCTTCGCAGCTTCGGTACCGGCGACGGGGTCCCGACCACGGTGTTCGCTCCGCAGCGGTACCTGGGCTCCCTCGTGGACGTGGGGCAAGTCACGGATGTCGCGGCTGTCCCATGGCCGTGGCCGGGTATTGCGCCAGGAGCCTTTATCGTGCCGGCCGAGTACGCCTTCATCGCCGTTGGGAACCGGATCATGTCCGCCAAGGAAGCCGCCATGCTCGGTCTGTCCGCGAACGGGGGCGTCGTCCAGCGGATCTACCTCCGCGCGCCCACAGGCACGACTGTGTACGTATTTTCGATGCGGCCGTTGCTCCCAGACGAGCCGGGCTGAGCGTGAGCAGTCGGTTGATTCGGGCCGAAGCTCTTCTCGCTCTCCTCCTGGTCGGGTGCGCGGCGGCCCCCGCGTCGATCGCGCCGCCGAGCCCGACATCCAGCCCGACAGCGCGACCCTCTCCCTCGCCAATCCGAACACCGACGCCCACGGTGTCATCCGAACCGAGTTTCGATCCGGAACCGACACCCGACGAGTCCACCTTTGTGTCGCCGACCCGCCGGCCGGCCGATCCCCTTCCCAGCCCCTGGTCCGGGCGGGTGGTGGTCGCATCCGCAACCTGTCAATCGGTGGCGGCCGTCATCGATGGTGCGGGCGGCAACCACGTCGCTGCCGGATGCCAAGCGGCGGATCGGCGGATCCTTTACGCGGAGCAGGTCAACGCGAAGTGGCGCACGACCACCTTCAGCCCCCCGGCGGGTCGTGAGGAGCTCGGGCCGCAGCTTGCGGTCCAGGGCGATGTGCTCTACCTCGCCTATACGCGAATCAGGGTTGAGGAGGGAGGCTGCGGGGATCAGGGACTCCGAGACGTCGGCGTGTACGTACGGACACGAACCTTGCCGTCAGGGGCCTGGTCGGAGGCGGCGCAGATCGGCGACCCGGGCGACCACCTTCAATCATTCCGTGTCGTCGGTGGGACGTTTCATGCCACCGTTCTGAATGCCGCCGATGGACTGTCCTATTACGAAACGGTCTCAAACGGTTCTGCCACGCGGTACAAGATCCCGCAGGTCGTGGGCGAGGTCGCCTTGCGCGTGGGAGATGATGGAAAGGCGAGGATCGCCTATGAAGCCGACGGTGCGCTCTGGTACGGCGTCTTCGAAGGGGCGGGTTTCCGTATCGCCAAGATCCCCGAAACGACGGCCGCTTACGGGCCGGTGTTGGTCCTCGGGGCCGGCGATCGTCCGTACCTGACCTACCACCGTGGTTTCTCGGGGCGGGGTGGCTGCGCTGAACCAGATCCACCTCCGTACGCCGGAACGTACTTTGGCACCCAGGTAGGAGGTTCGTGGCAGTCAGAACGATTGACAACAGGCCAGGGCGAGACGTCCCTCACGATCGACGTTGCGAGCGGCGCGGTGCACGCCCTGGTCAACGACACGGATGGACTCGTATACGTCGGCAAGGCGAGCGGAGGGCAATGGAAGCGGCAGATTCTGGACAACTATCAGTCTGGCGTCGCAGTGATTCGCCGGGATCCTCACAGTGGAGAGCTCCTGGTGGTCTATCTGGGCAGCCTCGCCGACCAAGCGCAGATTCTCGTCATCGAGCGCCGCTAGCGTGAACTACCGGAGCTAGGTTGCACGGGACTCCGGCCCGCCACGCTCGAACCAATCGAGCACGCGCATGGCCCGGAGCGTGTTCCAGCGGCTCGGGGTGCCTTCGGCCCCCTCCAAATCGAGATGGGACTCGCCTTGGTGGACGTTCTGGAGCGGCCAGCGTCCCTCGGGGTCCCGATGGCCTTCCACGACCGCGATGGCTTCGGCGAGGCGTTCATCTGTCCGGTCGTGGCCGGCGTCGCGCAGGTAGTCGAGCGCCCGCAGGACGTCGTAGTGGTACCAGTTCGGGAACGAGAACTGGAGCCAGGCAGGGTCGATGACCTCGCCCGTGCTCTTCCGGCGGAAGAGACGACGTTCGAGCAGGTACTCGTCGCCGCGGCGGCGGGCATCCCCCACCCTGTCCGAGCCGCCGATCGCCCGCTCGTAGGCGAGCAGGCCCTCGAGGACGTTGATCGTTGTCTCAAGCGAGGACACGGTCGCGCCGTTCTCGACTTCACAGTTCCAGCCGCCGTCTGGCAACTGCTCACCGAGGAGTCGCTCCACGAGCGGCGTCTCGTCCACCCCGAAGTACGAGCCCGTCGAAACGACATTGCCGTTGATGCACGGCTCGACCTCACCCTCGAAGAAGCGGTGGTCTCGCCAGGGCAGGTCCGGCCAGGGTGATCCGTCGCCCCAGGTCACGTGCTCGCGGACCAGGCCGACCGCGTCTCGAGCCTGCGCGCTGTCCGGATCGAGGCCGAAGCAGCGCAAGAGTTCCAGGGAATTGAACGTGTTCGTCCAGTCGGGCGTCCAGGCCGAGCCACCCCACAGGCCGTCCGGCGTCTGAAGGCCCAGGAGCGTTGCGCCCCAGCCCTCGGTCGGGATCCTCACCCGCTCAGCAGCAACGACGTCCGCAGGCGCCGACGTCAGGTCACGCATCACCTGCCATCGAATGGCCGGATCACCCTCGAGCAGCCAATCGATCGTGTTCATGGGCGGCGGACTCCATACCGCAGATAGACAACGCCGTTCCCGAACCGCCGTTCTTCGACGAGGTCGAGGTCGATTCGCATGTCGTCGGGCAGCCACCGCCGACCGCTACCCACAATGACCGGATTGACAAACTGCCGGATCTCTTCGACGAGACCGGCCCGCAGCGCCACCGCAGCGAGCTCAGCGCCGCCAATGGCCACGGGAGCGTCCGTCGCCGCAAGAAGTTGTTGCACGGCTTCCGCATCGAACTGCCGCTCGAGGCGGGTCCGGGGCGCGTTGACTTCGGCGAGCGTCCGGCTGAATACGATCTTGTCCGCACCTTGCCAGACCCCGGCGAAGTCGCTGATCTCGGGCGGGTCGTCACCGGCCGGATCGATCGTGTCCCACCATGCCATGACCTCGTAGAGCCGCCGGCCGCACAGGTAGGTCCCAACCGGGCGTTCGAGGTCGTTGACGAAGGCATGGACCTCGGAGTCCGGCATGGCCCAGTCGAATCCTCCGTTCGAATCGACGAAATAGCCGTCGAGTGAGGTGATCGATGTGTAGGTCAGCCCGGTCATGCGCGGCAGCGTACCCGTCCCGAGACGCAGTCGCCCCGGGATCCGGCATGGGCGCAGCCGAGGACGACCCTCCCGAGTCCGCTGCGGCGGACCGAGCCGTGCTAACCGACTACCCCCGCGGATCCGCCATCAGCGGCCGGACTTCGATCGGGGTGTCGATGGCGTCGGTCACCTTCTGGGCCCACGCCAGCGCGGCGTCGAGATCCGGGGCTTCGATGAGGTAGAAACCGCCGAGGTATTCCTTCGTTTCGGCGTACGGACCGTCGGTAGTCTGGCCCATCCGACGGCGCGGCTGGACGACCTTGGCCTGGGCCGGTTCAAGCAACCTGCCGCTGAAGAGCAGCGCGTGCTCGGCGTTCATCTCGGCCTCGAGCGCCCCGATCTTGGAGAAACCGGCCTGCATGTCTTCGGGGGTCATGGGCTCGCGGGGCTCGTCCGACATGTGGACGGCCAGCATGTACTGCGACATGGGTCTCTCCTCGTTCCGGTGGACGTTCAGCATGACCGTCCTGACCATACGACGAGCGGCGCACAGGCAACTCGACTAATCGAGAAACTGAGAATGTCGCATCAGCGCGCCAGGTCAGCACCTCGCCGACGCCACTGCTCGCTACCATCGGAGGATGGCCCTGACGCTCGGCAGCCTCAATCGCGCCACCCTGTCGCGGCAACTGCTCCTGGAACGGCAACACATCGGCGTCGTCGAGGCCGTGGCGCGGATTGGCGCGATCCAGGCCCAGGAGCCGGCGTCGCCATACATCGCCCTGTGGAATCGCGTGGCCGACTTCGACCCTGGCGAACTCGACCGGGCGTTCGCGGATCGGTCAATCATCAAGGCCTCGCTTATGCGCGTCACGCTGCATGCGGTCACGGCCGCGGATCACCCGCTGCTCCATCACGCGATGCAGGAGACGTTGCGTGGCGCGCGGCTCCACGATCGACGGTTCAAGGCGACCGGGATGTCCTTCGCGGAGGCCGAACGCATCGTCGAGCTCCTTCGCTCGTACGCAACCGAGCCACGTTCGAATGCGGAGGTCGCCGCGTGGCTGGCCGACGAGCTCGGCGATGCGGCTCACCCGGGAATCTGGTGGGCGTTGCGCCAAAGTGCCTCGTTCATCCACGCGCGGACGGGCGGTCCCTGGTCGTTCGGGCCGCGGTCAGCCTACGTGGCGGCCCCGGAGCCGACCCGAACCGGCGACCGGGTTCCCGCCCTGGCCCATCTGGTTCGCGGCTATCTCGAATCATTCGGTCCGGCGACAGCCCGCGACATCGCGGCGTACGGCATGCTCTACGCTCCAACCGTCCGGTTGGGCCTCGACGCCCTCGGTGATGAGCTGACGACGCTCGAGGGGCCCGGTCGATCGCCCTTCTTCGACCTCGCCGGCACGACCCTGCCCGACGAGGACGTTCCGGCACCGCCGCGCCTCCTCCCGATGTGGGACAGCACGCTGCTCGCCTACAAGGAACGGAGCCGGATGATCCCGGAACCGTACCGGCGCATGGTCATCCGGGCGAACGGCGATGTCCTGCCGACGCTCCTCGTGGACGGCTTCGTGGCCGGCGTGTGGAGGCCGGTGCCGGACGGGATCGAGGCCCGTGCGATCCATCCGCTCGACGCCCAGACGTGGGACGCCCTGGAGGGTGAAGCCAGGTCGGCGCGGGCCCTGCTCGCGGGTCGCGAACCGCTGGCCTATGGGCGCTATGCGCGCTGGTTCCCATCGGTCCCGGCAGCAGAGATCCGGATCCTCGGGCGCTGAGCTGCGCCAGACCGGCGGATTTCTCTAGAGGTACGGCGCGACGTCCTCGGCCAGCTCGTGCATCAGGTCAACCTGGGCGTGGTAGTCGAGCAACGGCAGGTGGCTTCGGGCCACGAACTCGACCGGGACGCCGGCCGTCTCACGAATCTCGCGCAGGCTGGCGACGAGCTCGGCCGCCGTCCCGGCGAAGGCCGCCCGACCCTTGATCAGCGCTTCGTCCGGACGATTGAACACCGGCGCGGCGGGTGGTGGCAGCGACCGGGTTGCCGATGCCTCCATGTCCGAGTACTTCCACTGCATCGCCCAGAACGAATCCCGATAACGGGCGAGTGCGGCCTCCCTCGATGGTCCAGGCAAGAGTGTCGAGTAGTGAATGAACCGGAACGTCGCCGGGTCCCGTCCGATCTGATCGCACTCGTCGAGAACCCAGCGCACTTGCTCGACGAACTTGTCGGCCGTGGCATTGGCGAAGATCCCGTCGGCGAGGCGAGCGGCGCGGCGGATCGCGGGCTCCGCGCTGCCACCCACGAGGACTGGTATCGGCGTCGACGGCCGGGGTCGGACGGCAAGTGTCGGAAGATCGAAGACTCCCCCAGCGTGCGTGAATGGTTCGCCGGACCAGGCCTGAGGGAGGATCCGGAGAATCTCGTCCATTGCTTCGCCCCGACGCCGGGCGTCTGCTCCGAGGCCGGTGAATTCCACCTCGGACCATCCGAGCCCAAGGCCCAGGATCAGGCGCCCGTGACTGAGCAGCTGGACCGTTGCCGCGTCCTCGGCCAGCCGAATTGGGTGGTAGAGCGGCGCGAGGATGACGCCGGTCCCGATCTGAATCGTCGACGTCGCCTGCGCCAGGGCCGCGCTGACCACGAGGAGCGACGGCATGTAGCCGTCATCGACGAAATGATGTTCGGTCGTCCAGACCGACGTGAAGCCGAGGCGCTCGGCGTCCACGGCCAGCCGAACCGTCTCGTCGTAGGCACGTGACCAGTCGGTCTCGCCAGGCCGGAGTTGCGCGCTGAGGAGTCCGAAGCCGAGTCCCATGCACGGCGACGATATCAGCCCGCCGATAGGAATGGCTCAGCGGTGCGACCCGGGACATTGGTCCCCGGTGCACCGGCCCGAAGGTGAGGGATGGCCAGGCGCCGATCACCTGTAGGATTGCAGGACCTTGATCCTGATCGGGCCGCGCCCTCGGCAGTTCGGCCGCCGCATCGGCGTGCTTCTCGCTGTCGGGTTCGTGCTTTCGATGTTCCCGCTGGCTGGGCGAGTTGCCGCTGCCAATGGCACGACCCTCATCCGGTACGCGGGTTCGGATCGCTACGCAACCGCGGCGGCGATTTCGGCAGCGTCATTCGCGCCCGGCGTTTCGACGGTCTACATCGCGACGGGGCTCGACTTTCCCGATGCTCTCGCCGGTGCTGCCGCCGCGGCGGCAAACAACGCACCGACCCTCCTCGTCACGGCAAACGAGATCCCGGATGCGACGCGACAGGAGCTCGGCCGACTCGCGCCGAATCGGATCGTGATCCTCGGCGGTGCTGCCGTCGTTTCGACTTCGGTGAGGACGGAGCTTCAGGCCTATACGTCCGGCAGCGTCCAGCGAATTGCTGGAACGGATCGCTACGCAACGGCCGCGGCCATCTCGGCGGCCACATTCTCCGCCGGGGTCCCCGTCGCCTATATCGCGACGGGCGCAAATTTTCCCGACGCACTTGGCGGAGCCGCCGCGGCGGGCCGGGAAGGAGCCCCGGTGCTCCTGGTGAGTGGCCAGGTACCGGATTCCGTGGCGACTGAGCTCACCCGCCTCGCGCCGGCTCGGATCGTGATCCTCGGAGGGCTAGCCGTCGTTTCGGCCCCGGTCGAGTCGGCCCTGGGGGCATTCACGACCGGTCCAGTCGAGCGGATCGCCGGCGTTGACCGCTACGACACTTCCGTCGCGATCTCGAAGGCAACGTACCCGTCGGCATCAACGGTCTATCTCGCGACCGGTGCGAACTTCCCCGATGCGCTGGCGGGCGCTCCGTTGGGCGGACCCCTCCTCCTGACCCCGGGCGACTATCTCCTGCCGGCCGTACGAACCGAAATCGTCCGTCTCGGCGCCCAACGGGTCATCGTCCTCGGTTCGACAGGCGCGATCCGCGAGTCGACGGCCCATGACGCCGCCGGCCTCCCGTACACGGATCCCAACGGCCGATGGATCGGAAATCTCTACGACGGCCGGGCCGTGCGCTACCAGCAACCGGACCCGTATGCCTGTACGGCGACGGCGGCCTTGATGATGCTCAACATGGCCGCGTACGTCGACTTCGGGACACCCGGCATGGTCTGGAACCCCACGATTTCCTACAGCACCCAGTCGGCAATCCTGGCCTGGGAGCGGGACCATATGACCGAACCGACATCGGGCACCGTTGGATCCGACCCCCACGGCTGGCGGAACGCGCTGAACAACTTCGGCTGGGGTTCCGTCGACGCCGATGTCTACCGGGACTTCGCGTTCGACAATTTCGACAGCGCCGTCCGGCAGGCCATCGTGAGTGCGGCGGAGTTTGGCAAGCCGACCGGGCTCCTCATGCTCAACGGCGTCCACGCCGCGGTCCTCAATGGCTGGGATGTCACCGGCGACGATCCTCGAACGGGATCAACGAACTTCACGGTCAACGGGATCTACCTGACGGATCCCTGGAGTGCCTCGGCCCATCGCAACTATTTCGTGTCGAACACCAGCCTTCTCAACGGAACGAAGTGGGTCAAGTTCGGCCCGTACCTCGAGACCGATTCGACGATCCCCGACCCCATTGATGGCAACCTCGGCCGCGACGAATGGCTGAATCGCTACGTGATCGTCGCCGCCGTCCGCTGATACTCCGCGTCCCTCGCCTCGGTTCTTGACACTCCGCCCGTACAACCTTATGGTTGTATTCATGGAGTTCACGTTCGACCCGGACCGAGCCTTTGCCGCCCTGGCCGATGCCACGCGTCGTGACATCGTCCTCCGCGCGTTGACCGGATCCGAAGGCGTTGCCGAGATCGCCGGGCACTACCCCATGAGCTTTGCGGCCGTGCAGAAGCACATCGCCATCCTCGAACGAGCGGGTCTCGTGACCAAGCAACGCTCGGGTCGTCGCAAGGTCGTGCAGACCAACATGGATTCGCTCCGCCGCGCACGTGGCCTGCTGGACGAATACGAAGCCCTCTGGCGAAGCCGGATCGATCGAATGGAAGGCCTCATCAATGGAAGCAAGGAGATCGACGCATGACCGTCACTGCCGTTCACAAGGACCCGGCCGCCCTGACGATGACCCTGACGGCCGAGTTCGAAGCCACGCCGGAGCGGGTGTGGGAGCTATGGGCGGATCCTCGCCAGCTTGAGCGCTGGTGGGGGCCGCCGACCTACCCAGCCACGTTCACCTCGCACGACCTCACCCCCGGCTTCTACGTCGAATACCACATGACCGGGCCGACCGGCGACCAGCCGCACGCCTTCTGGAACGTCCTCGAGGTCGACCCGCCGCGTCGACTGGTGTTCGAGTCCGGACTGGCGCACCCGGACGGCACCAGGAACGAGGGATTCCCAGCGAATGTCGGGAGCGTCGACATTGAGCCGATCGACGGGGGTCGCACCCGGATGTCGATCGAAAGCCGCTACCCGAGCGCCGACGCCATGGCGAAGTTCCTGGCGATGGGCATGGAGCAGGGTCTGACGATGGCGGTGGGCCAGATCGATGCCATCCTCGCCGAAGGAGTCGCGGCGTGACCACGGAGACCCAACCAACCACACGGACGCTGGATGTCCCTGGTGCCGTCCTGACCTACGACGTTCGCGAAGCGACAACCGGCGGAACGAGCGCCTCTCCCGCGCTGTTCCTGATCGGATCGCCGATGGGCGCGAGCGGGTTCGGAACCCTGGCGAGCTACTTCACCGATCGAACGGTGGCCACGTACGACCCGCGCGGCGTCGAGCGCAGCACGAAGGCTGACCCGCTGAGTCCGTCCACGCCCGAACAACACGCGGAGGATCTGAGCCGCGTGATCATGGCGCTGGGCGCCGGTCCGGTAGATCTCTTCGCGAGCAGCGGTGGCGCGGTCAACGCCCTTGCGCTCGTGGCGAAGCATCCGGAGCAGGTTCGGACCCTCGTCGCGCATGAGCCACCACTCGCCGCCATCCTGCCCGACCAGGAATTCGCACTCGCGGCGAGCCGGGCGATCCAGGACGCCTACCAGCGGGACGGGTTCGGCGCGGGCATGGCGCGGTTCATCGCGATCGTGAGCCACAAAGGCCCGATCGACGCGGCCTTCCCTGATCGCCCGGCACCTGATCCGGCGATGTTCGGATTGCCGACCGAGGACGACGGCAATCGGACCGACCCGCTCCTGGGTCAGAACATCCTGTCAATCACGCACTACCAGCCCGACTTCAACGCCCTGCGAGCGGCATCGACGCGCGTGGTGATCGGTGTTGGGGCTGAGTCCGAGGGCGAGCTGGCGCATCGAGGCGGCGAGGCCGTCGCGGCCGGTTTCGGCACGGAGCCCGTCACGTTCCCGAGCGGCCACAGCGGGTTCCTCGGCAACGAATACGGCCAGCCCGGGGACCCGGATGGGTTCGCCGCGACCTTGCGCGAGGTTCTCGGGACCTAGTCGCCCAGGCCCAATCCGGGCGAGGCGCAGAGAGTCCGGCCGGGTCGCGATCTCCGCCAAGGATCAGCGTATTCTCAAGGCGTTGTTCGGGCCCTGCCTTGAATTCGAGGAAGCGACCACTTGAGCGCAGAAGGGGAATTGCCCAGCAGGCTCATCCACATTCTCGGGAGCCGGAGCGCTCCGTCAGCGGCGCCGTCGGCGATCGTGCTGCAACATCGCGAGGCGCTCGTCTACACCCTCGGCAAGGCGGCGGCCCTCGAGCATCTGGTCATGTGCCAGTACCTCTATGCCGCGTTCTCCATGAAGGACCGCGAGGACGATGGCTTGCCCGAGTCCCAGCTGGCGGCCGTTCGCCGTTGGCGCAAGGAACTGATCCATATCGGCCAGCAGGAGATGCTCCACCTGGCGCTCGTCCAGAACCTCCTCACGTCCGTGGGCGCCGCGCCGTACTTCGGGCGCCCGAACTTTCCGCTCCCGCGGCATGCCTATCCGGCCGGCATCCAGATGTCGATGCTCCCGTTCGGCGAGACCTCGCTCCGGCATTTCGCGTTCCTCGAGCGTCCGGAGGATGTCGAGGTCGTCGACGCGGACATGTTCGTCGCGCTCGACAAGGCCGCTCCCCTGCCCAGCGTTCATGAGGACGACATCGGGCCGCAGATGCAGGACTTCGCCACGATCGGACACATGTATCGGGCCATCGAGGAAGGGCTCGAGCATCTGGCAGGACGCCTGGGCGAGCCGACACTGTTCCTGGGACCCGCCGCGGCGCAGGCAACCGGTGCGCACTTTCGATGGGATGAACTCGTCCCGGTCACCGATCTCGCCTCGGCCCGGCGCGCCATCGACACCATCATCGAGCAGGGCGAGGGCGCCCGTGGCGACTGGCGCGACGCCCACTTCGGTCGACTCGTGGTGATCCTGGACGAGTACCTGGCGATCCGTGCCGAAGACCCGGCTTTTGAGCCGGCCCGGCCGGTCCTCATGGCCTGCGTGCGGCCGCCCGAGGACGGATCCGACGTACCGATCATCTCGGACCCGTTCGCCAGTCGGTGCACCGATCTGCTGAACGCCGTGAACGAGGTCCTCCTGCAACTCCTGGCGCGCTACTTTGCTCACACCGACGAGACCGAAGAGCAGCTCGAGGTGCTGGCCGACCTGGCGGTCGGCCTGATGTTCACGGCGATCAAGCCGCTCGGGAGCCTCGTGACCAGATTGCCGATCGGGTCGGACTACCCAGGTGCAACCGTCGGCCCAAGCTTCGAGCTCTTCTATGCCGTGGACTATCTCCTTCCTCATCGGGAGGCCGCCTGGCTGGTCATCGAGGAGCGCCTGCGCGAGATCGCGGACTTCGCTACGCGCTGTCGCGATTCCTGCGCGCCCCTGTACATGGCCCCGCTGGTCAAGGTGACCGACGCGCTCCGCGCCAGCGCAGACCGGCTGGCCGCCGCGCGCTGACACGCTGCGTGGAGCAGCGCGTGGCGCCCCATCCGCAGCCCTCCCAAGCAGCGACCACATCGCGAGAGCGGTGCCTATAGTGAACTGCGCTGCCTTCCCGATCTGGAGACCTTCCAGTCCGGAATGGGCCAGCTGAACGTAATCCTAGGAGTCACACGATGATCAACGTTCTGATCATGCTCGCCGGCTTGATCATCATTGGCGTGAGCCTCGGAGTTGGGCTCATCCTGCCGCTTGGCCGGATTAATCGGGGGAGCTCCGCAGCCCAACCAGTTGGGCGGTCTCATGTCGCGCGAACCACGCTGGGAACCGTGATCGGTGCGTTGATCCTGATCGTCGGGATCTCGGGACCGTTCGTCGAGGTTCCCGCCGGAAACGTCGGCGTCGTCACGAACTTCGGCTCCGTGCAGCCAGGCACGCTGGAGCCTGGGCTCCACATCGTCGTCCCCATCGTGCAGCACGTGGCGATCATCGACACTCGCGTCCGGCCGCACGAGTTCCAGGAGATCGACGCGGCGTCAGCCGAGTATCAGACGGTCCGGCTCACCGGGGTCATGAACTATCACGTCGATGGCCAGTACGCCTCGGACCTGTACCAGCGCGTTGGCGTCGACTTTGCCTCGAAGGTGATCGACCCGGCCTTCAACGACTTCATCAAGACCGTGGTCCCCGAGTACAAGGTGGACCAGATCCTTGGAGCCCGGGACGAAATCCGATCGAAGGCCAAGCAGGCCCTTGCCGCCAATCTCGCGCAGTACCACATCATCGTCGACGACATCTACATCGCCAACATCAGCTTCAGCGCCGAGTTCCAGCAGGCGATCGAAGCGAAGCAGGTCGCGCAGCAGCAGGTTCAGACGGAGACCCAGATCCTGGCCCAGAAGAAGATCCAGGCTGATCAGGCCGTGGCTCAGGCGCAGGGGCAGGCGGATTCGAACGTGAAGCTTGCCGAAGGTCAGGCAGCGGCGACGATCGCACTTGCCCAGGGTCAGGCGACGGCCAACCAGACGCTCGCCGCCTCGCTGTCAGATCAGATCCTCGAGTACCAGTACATCCAGAAGCTGACCGACAAGATCCAGGTGATGCTCGTCCCATCGGGCAACGCCTCGATCTTCGATCTCAAGGGGTTGCTGACTCCGACCCCGACCACGGCGCCGTAGGCACCGGCATCGCGCGCTATCCTGCCCACCGGAGAGGTGGCAGAGCGGTCGATTGCGACGGTCTTGAAAACCGTTGACCGAAAGGTCCGTGGGTTCGAATCCCACCCTCTCCGCCACCGAGGAGTCGACCCCATGGGGATCGTGCACCAGC
>JANMNF010000115.1:0-2612 GCA_031373765.1 Chloroflexota bacterium | reverse complement strand
GAGGTCAGCACCGTCTATCACGAGGCGGTCCCCGGCCATCACCTCCAGGGAGCCACAATCCGACTGGTGCCCCTGACGCGGGCTCACAAGCTCGGCTTCATGTCCGCCCATGGCGAGGGCTGGGCCCTGTATTCCGAGCGCCTGATGGACGAGCTCGGCTGGTTCCGGACCCCGGAGACGCGCCTCGGGTTCCTGTGCGCCCACGCCTTCCGGGCCGCGCGCATCGTTGTTGACATCGGGCTGCATACGGGCAGGCGGATCCCCAAGGGCCATCCCGGAGCTGGTGAGGCCTGGACCTATGAGCACGCCATCGACTTCATCGTCCGCGCCGGGGGCATGGATCGGGACAAAGCCGAGAGTGAGGTCCTCCGCTACCTGTCGTGGCCGTCGCAGGCGACGGCCTACAAGCTCGGTGAGCGCACGTGGCTCGCCGGTCGGGACGCCGCGCGGGCGGCAGCGACGTCGGCTGGACGCGAATTTGATCGCAAGGCGTGGCATGCAGGAGCACTCGCGCTCGGGCCACTCGGCCTCCGACGTCTGGGCGCCGAGCTGGCGAAGGCCTGACAGTCCGCGCCCGTGTGGTCGCCCTCGCCGCGGTGCTCGGGCGCACTGACCCGAACGCCGAGCCCGATGGGACGAGTAGGCCTCCCTCGAGGCGAAACTATCAAGTTGATCATGGACTCAGTCGTACAGAGGGCCGCAGCCTTGTGGCCCCGAAGCGGAGTTCTGGCCCATGAATCGGCACATCGACAGGGCGGACCGGACGCGGCGCCTCGCTTCCCTCGCCCTCGGTAGCCTTGCCGTCCTGGCGCTCGCGGCGTCGCCGGCGATGGCTCACACCACGATCAGAACGGGCGACACGGTTCGCCACACCCTGCTCGCATCCGAGCTGGCGGGTGCTGAAAACACCGAGGCAACGGATCTCGAGTCGATGCTCGACATCGAGGACGGCGACAGCCAGTTCGACGAGAACCAGGTTGACAATGTCGACGCCAACGACGGTCAGAACGACCAGGTCGACGAGTCGTCGACGGATCAGGCCGACGAGACAGACGGTGACAACAATCAGGACGAGTCGTCGACCGACGCCAACGACGACAGCGGCTCCGGCGAGGATTCCAACGGCGGCAACGGCAGCCACGACGGGGGCGGCGACTGACGTTCGCCTCGGCTACCCCATTCAATAACGATGCCGGGTCCGAAAGGGCCCGGCATCGTCGCTTCAGAAGCGGCACAATCGCCCCATGAACCGAGCCGAACTCATCGACCACTATCGAACCGGCATGTCCGATCTGGCTGACGCGCTGGCTGGCATCACAGACGAGGAACTTGATCGACCTCAGGAGGGCGGGGAGTGGACCGCGCGCCAGATCGTCCACCACCTGGCCGACGGCGAGGCGATGTCCTTCACGCGACTTCGTCGCCTGGTCGCCGATGACGAGCCCGTGATCCAGGGCTACGACGAGCCGGTGTTTGCCGAGCGGCTCCACTACGAGCGGCCGATCGAGACGTCCCTCGCGGTCGTGTCCGCGGTCCGCGCCTCGAGCCTCGAGCTCATGAGCGTGATGACGCCCGAGGATTGGGCCAAGGTGGGAACGCACAGCGAGCACCCGCGCTACACCGTCGACTTCTGGCTCGAGCTCTATGCCGCGCACGTCCACGAACATGCCGACCAGATCCGCCGAGCCAGGGTCGCTAACCCCGCATGACCCAATCGCAGGGCTGGCGCTCGATGGGCGCCGATGCCAAGATGGACCGGTCCCATGGCCCTGCCAACTGGTCCCGCGGTCGTGTTCCTGTTCACCGATATCGAAGGCTCGACGCGGTCTGAGCGTTCCGTCGGTTCGGTCGCATGGGCGTCGATCGTCGCCCGCCACGATTCCCTGCTCCGCGAGGCGATCGAGGGCTGCGGTGGCTCGGTCGTCAAAACTGAGGGTGACGCGTTCTTCGCGGCGTTCGACGATCCGGTTGCGGCGCTGCGGGCGGCAACCCGGGCCCAGCAGGCCGTGGCCGACGAGGCCTGGCCAGATGGTCTGACGATCCGAGTCCGCATGGGCCTCCATCTCGGCGAAGGTCGGCTGCGTTCGGCCCGCCCCGGCGAGCCCGAGGACTACGTCGGGATCGACGTGAACTACGCGGCACGGATCGCCGCCGCCGGCAACGGTCGCCAGATCGTGGTGTCCGCCCCCCTCGTCGCGGCGCTTCCCGACGACCTGGCCACGATCCCGGGGCTCGGTCCGATCGAGCTGGTCGACGCCGGGGCACGGACCGTCAAGGACTTCGATGAGCCCGCGCACCTGTTCCGGCTCGTCGTCCCAGGGGCAGCCGACGACGACCGCGCGCTCCGGACGACCGACGCCCCGACGAATCTGCCCGGCGAGGTGACGGAACTGGTCGGGCGGGAAGCGGACATCGCGGTGCTGCGCGAGGCGCTCGCCGAGAGCCGGATCGTGACCCTGACCGGGGCCGGGGGCAGCGGCAAGACCCGGCTCGCGCTCGGTCTCGCGCGGGACGTCCGGGACCGATTTCCGCACGGGACCTGGTTCATCGATCTCGCGGCGGTCCGCGACGCGAGCCTGATCGAATCGGCCATCGCGTCGGCTATCGATGTC
>JANMNF010000108.1:0-10261 GCA_031373765.1 Chloroflexota bacterium | reverse complement strand
CGTTCGAAGATCGTGACGTCGTGGCCGCTCAGGAGCAGGTAGTACGCGGCGGCCATGCCGGCCGGCCCGGATCCGATGACCGCGGCCTTGCGACCGGTCGCTGGCTGGATCTCGAACGGAACAGGCGGATCGATGCCGTCGTCGAGCATCTGCTTGATGACCTGATCACCGGCGTACCGGTGGCTGTCCCGGATCGCGATCGCCTCGTCCACCTCGTCCCGCCGACAGTGGTCCTCGCACGGCGCCGGGCAGACGCGCCCGAGGACGGAGGGAAACGGAATCGTGCGCTTGAAGACGCGGGTCGATTCGCGCCAGTTGCCCTCGGCGTTCTGCTTGAGGAAGCCCGGGATGTCGATGTGACTGGGGCACTTGTTCTGGCAGGGCGGCAGGCAATAGGCGTTGTGGTCCGAGAAGATCAGCTCGAGGTTCGTCCGGCGGAGACGTCGAAGCTCCTCGGTCTGGGTCTGGACCTTCATCCCGTCGTCGCAGGTCCGGGAGCAGCTGATCGGCGGATGCTCCTCGCCCTCGACCTCGACGACGCACATGCGGCAGGCCCCGAAGCCCGGGAGCTTCGGTTCGTAGCACAGCGTCGGGATCTCGATCCCGTTGTCGCGGCAGATCTCGAGGATCGTCTGGCCCTCGAGGCCCTCGACGATCCGTCCATCCACTTCGATCCGGATCGCGGTCGTGGATTGCGGGCGCTGGGGCGACTGCGTCGTGAGCAGGCGCTCAGCCAGCGAGTCGTCCTGGGGCACGATCGTGTCCAGAACGACCGGCATATCCGGTCGAGACTCGGGGCGCGTGATCAGGTCAGCCAAAGTCAGGGCCTCAGTGCGTCGCGCTTGCCGTCATCGCAATCGGATGACAGACGCCCGCGGGGCAGGAGCTGCGCTCGAGATGCTCGTCGAGTTCCGCTCGGAAGTATCGCATCCCGCTGACGAGCGGGAGTGTCGCCAGGCGCTCGTGATCGCACAGGGCGCTGCCGACGATGTCAGATGCGAGGTCGGTGATGAGATCGAGGTCCCCGGCACGCGAGGTTCCGAATGCCAGCCGATCGCCGATCTCGGACAGACGCCGGGTCCCGATCCGGCACGGGATCGTCTTGCCGCAGGCCTCGTCGGCGCAATAGCGGGTCAGGACACGGGCCAGGTCCACGATGCAGGCGCGGTCGTCGGCCACGATCACCGATCCCGAGCCGATATGGGCGCCCGCTGCCTTGAGGCCGTCGAACGTGTACGGGATGTCGAGCGCCTCGGGCGGCAGGATGCCGCCGGACGGACCGCCAACGAGGACGGCTTTCAACGATCGTGCCCCGCTCGGGGTTCCGGCGAGGGCTGCAATGTCGCGCAGGTTCGTGCCCATCGGAACCTCGGCGACGCCGGAGGCCTCGGGGCCCCGAACCTGGACGAGCATGGTTCCGGGGCATTCCGGCGCGCCGATCTTCGCGAAGGCTTCGGATCCGTTGACGACGATCCACGGGATCGCGGCGAGGGTCTGGACGTTGTGGACCACCGTCGGCAGCCCGCGCAGGCCGCGCGTTGCGGGATGGGGCGGTCGCTGTTCCGGTTGCCCGCGCTTGCCCTCGAGGGCCTTGAGCAGGATCGTCTCTTCGCCCAGCAAGTAGGCACCCTGAACGGTGCGGACGGTCATGTCGAGATGCCGACCCGGCCCGAACATGTCGTTCCCCACCAGTCCGACATCCTGGGCGGCGCCGATGGCCGCCTCGAGGATCCGGATCGCGGTGGTCGCGTCGGCACGGACCGCAATGATCGCCTCGCCGGCACCGATCGCGAATGCCGCGATGGCCAGGCCTTCGATCACGGCGAACGGGTTCCGTTCCATGAGGATGCGATCGGTCACCGACGATGGATCGGCGCCATAGCCGTTGGCGACGACGACACGGCCGCTGGCCGCCGTGGCGCTCGCGGCACGCCATTTGTCCGCCGCCGGATAGCCGGCTCCGCCCCGGCCGCGCAGGCCGGACGCACCGATCGCCGCGGTCGTGCCGGTCGCCCCGAGATCGCGCATCGCGAGCCGAAGTCCGGTGAACGCGCCGGCCTCCATCGCGGCGTCGAGATCAGTCGGATCGGCAACGGGGGTCCGCGGAAGCAGGATGGACGGCCACTTCTTCGGCGTCTTGAGCATGGTCGCGTCGGTCATGCGTCGCCGCCCGGGCGTCCTGTCAACGAGGCACCGAGCTTCGCGAGGTAGGCAGCCTCAGCGGGTCGTCGGTCGCTCATCGCGGCCGCCTGTGCGGTGACGGTTGGGGGCTCGAACCGAAGATGGCCGTAGAACGAAGCCGTGCCGTAGATCTGGGCGTACCAGGTGCCTGTGACCTGGCTGATGCGCTTGAGCGCACCGACCGGCAGGTAGCCGTAGTGGGCCTGGGTCGCCTCGAGGATCCCAAGCAAATGCGCGGGATCGTGGTCGAAGCCCTCCAGGATGTCGTCAACCGGGCCGACATCGACGCCCTCGAAGTGGTCATAGGCGGGGTCCGGAACGGTCCGGCCGGATCGACGAAGGGCCGATTCCTCACGCCGCTCGCCGTAGGTCTCGGCCGCGCCCCAGTGGACGTGGAACCGACCCTTGGTGTCCATGCCGCCCATGTCGATGCACTCGATCGGGCAGGCCTGCGCGCACTGGAAACAGGTCTCGCACTTGAGCGTGCCGTACTCGTCGTAGAGCAACTGGAGGCGGCCACGGAACTTGGGCGGGATGTCCGCCTGCACTTCGGGGTAGCGAACCGTAGCCTTCGGCTCGAAGAAACGACGCAGCGTCAGCGCCATGCCGCGAACGATCCCGAGTCCGGGGATGAAGCTCATCGCGGGGTCCTCATGAGCCGACGATCACGACCGCCGCGGCGGTCACGAAGAGGTTGAGGAGCGCCGCGGGCAGGAGCCACTTCCAGGCGAAGCCCATCAGCTGGTCGATCCGGACCCGGGGCAGCGTGCCGCGCATCCAGACGAACAGGAACACGAAACCGAAGGTCTTGGCGATGAACCACACGAGGCCCGCGACCCAGTCGAAGCTGACGTAGGCCCACGCGAACGTCAGCCCGCCGGCCACGACGTTGAACAGCACGAACCCGATGATCAGCGCGACCCACCAGCGCATCGAGCTGCGAACGAGGTAGAACGGCGCGGCGAGCACGAGCGTCCCGATGACCGGGACGAGGGCGATGATGAACAGGAGCGGGATCCCGAGCGAGCCCGGATCCAGGGCGATCGTGAACGGCGTCGCGATGTGGAAGTTCGGGATGACCACACTGACGACGCCATTCAGCACATTGACGATCGCATCGATGTCGAACGGGGCGTTCCAGCCACCGAGGAACAGGACGACCGTCAGCGCCGACATGATGAACACGTTCACGTACTCGGCAAAGAAGAAGAAGCCGAAGCGCATTCCGGAGTACTCGGTCGCAAAGCCGGCCACGATCTCCGAGTCGGCCTCGGTCAGATCGAACGGGGTCCGGTTGGCCTCGGCCGTTGCGGCGATGAAGAAGATCACGAAGCCGAGGGGCTGGCGGAACACGAACCAGTCGGTGAACCAGCCCGACTGCTGCATAACGATCTGGTTCAGGCTCATCGTCCCGGCCAGGATCAGCAGGCCGACCACCGACAGGGTCAGCGGGATCTCGTAGCTGATGATCTGGGCGGCGGAGCGGAGGCCACCGAGCAACGAGTACTTGTTGAAGCTGGACCAGCCACCCATCAGCAGGCCGACCACGCCCATCCCGCCGACCGCGAAGAAGTAGAGCAGGCCGATATTGAAATCCTGGCCGGCCATGCCCGGGGCGAAGGGAATGACAAGCAGGGTCATGACGGCCGCCCCGTAGGTCACGACGGGGGCCCAGGTAAAGACGATCGGATCCGCGCCGGTGGGGGTGAAGTCCTCCTTGATGAGCACCTTCAACCCGTGGACCACCGACAGGAGCGATCCCCACGGCCCAACGCGGTCGGGCCCGACGCGCAGGTTCATCAGGGCGATGACCTTCATCTCGAGATAGATGTTGAGGAAGGCAATGGGGATCGTGATGACCAGGATGATCGTGGCCGCGACGAGGAAGCGGATGAACCACAGGTTCGCCACGATCAGGTCCCAGATCGGACCGCCGAGCACGACGATGAACGCGATCAGCCCGGACGTGAGCACGGCCAGCAGCGGGATCAGCGTAAAGACGACCTTGCCCGGCGTGGTCAGACGCCCCCAGGTTTTCGCAATGGCGGTCACTTGTCCACCCCGCCCATGACCGGGTCGAGGCTCGCCATGATGGCCATCGTGTCGGCGATCAGGTTGTTCTGCATGAGCAGTCCGACGGACTGGAGGTGGATGAAGCTCGGGTCGTGGATGCGCATCCGGAAGGGCTGATCGGTTCCGTCGCTGATCGCGTACGTCGCGTACTGGCCGCGCGGACCCTCGATGGCGGCGTAGGCACGTCCGGGCCGCGGCCGCAGCAGGCGCGGCAACTTGGCCATGATCGGGCCATCCGGCATCTGGTGGAGGCACTGATCGATGATCCGGAGGCTCTGCTTGATCTCCTCCATGCGCAGGAGATACCGGGCCAGGGAGTCGCCCTCGGAACGCGTCGGGATGTCGAAATCGAGTTCGGGGTAGATCGAGTACGGGTGCGCCCGGCGGACATCGAACGGGCTCCCGGTGGCGCGAAGGTTTGGCCCGGTCATGCACATGCTGAGAGCCGTCTCGGTGTCGATGACCCCGAGTCCGCGGGCCCGGCGAACGAAGATCTCGTTCTCGTTGAGGAGCGTCAGGTTGGACTCGATCTGGCCGGTCGCGCGGCTCATCCAGTCCCCAAGCCGGCTCATGAAGTCGTGGTTCAGGTCCCCGTTGACGCCGCCGATCCGGAAGTAGTTGAAGAGCATTCGCTGGCCGGTCAGCGCCGCCAGCATCTCGACGATCTCATCCCGTTCGATGAACGACCAGAGGATCGGCGTCAAACCGCCGAGATCGAGCGCGAACCAGCCCATGAACAGCGCGTGGCTGGCGATGCGATTGAGTTCGCCCGACAGGACCCGGATGTATTCGGCTCGGCGCGGGACCTCGACGTCGAGCAGCTTCTCGAAGGCCATGACCGGCGACCACTCGCAGAACAACGAACTGATGTACTCGAGCGGGTCCACCTGGCTGATGACCTGGTGGTAGTCGGCGTTCTCGCAGAGCTTCTCGACGCCACGGTGCAGGTAGCCGAGGACCGGATCAAGGTCGACGACCTTCTCGCCATCCAGCTTCAGGACAACCCGCAGCACGCCATGGGTCGAGGGATGCTGGGGGCCCATGTTGAGGAACATCTCGCCGTCCCCGAGGGTGTAGAACTCGGCTTCGCGCTCGGTGCGTGGCGGGTACGGCGGGATCGAATCGAAGACGCCGATCTCGTCATCGAGCATGACCCGGGGGTCGTCGGCGGATGCGTGCTGGTGCGGGCCGGCGGTGGTCGTCATCGCGCCTAGGCCTTCACGCGACGGATGGCGCCGGCGGGCGTGCCCTGTGGGGCGTGGCTGCGCTCCATGTGCCGCACGCCGCCACCGGGCGAACGGGCCGCGTCATCGGGCAGGAAGAAATCCTTGCGCAGCGGGAAGCTCGTGTATTCGGGTGGCATGTAGATCCGTCGAAGGTCCCGGTTGCCCTCGAACACGATCCCGAACATGTCGTACGCCTCGCGCTCCATCCACTCGGCTCCCTTCCACAGGAAGGTGATCGACGGGGTTCGCGGGTCGTCCCGCGAGATCTTGTCGGCCACGACCCGGAGCCAATCCGAGGATGTTTCGCTCCACAGGTGGTAGACGACCTGCATGTGATCGCCGGTATCGACCCCGGCCAGGTCGGACAGCATCAGGAACCCGAATTCGGGCTCGTCGTGGAGGGCGCGCAGGACATCCGGCGCCGCGCCGGCAGGGATCCGGAGCTCTGTCTCGTCGTGACGCTGGCGGATGGGTCCGGACGCGATGTCGCCAAACCTGGCCTCCAGGCGTGTCTTGAGGGCTCGATCCACGCGTCAGACTCCAGGGGGAACGGTCGGCCCGATGGCCCGTTCCGCCCACTGCCCGCGTCGGTCCTTGACGATCTGCTGGAGCTTCATCATTCCGTAGATGAGCCCCTCCGGCCGCGGCGGGCAGCCCGGAATGTAGACATCGACGGGCATGACCCGGTCGATGCCCTCGATCGTGCTGTAGCTCCGCTTGTACCGTCCGCCGGAACAGGTGCAGTCGCCCATCGCGACGCACCACTTGGGCTCCGGCATCTGCTCCCAGAGGCGGACGAGCGGCCCGGCCATTTTCGTCGTCAGCGTGCCGGCCACAATCAGGACATCGGCCTGCCGAGGCGACGCGCGGAACGGGAACATGCCCCAGCGGTCCATGTCGTTCTTGGATGTCGCCGCGCTCATCATCTCGATGGCGCAGCAGGCGAGGCCGGACAGGAGTGGCCACAGGCTGTTGGCGCGGAGGAGATCGAGAACGATGTCGGCCTTCGCCGGGATCACCTCGAGCATGCCCGACCAGCGGGCGTCATCCCGACGCGAGACATCGCTCGCGGCGAGCTCCGCGAGGTGCGCGAGCCCGCTGTCCCGGCCGCTGTCATAGGCCGTTCCCTCGGCCGATGTCCACAATTCGTTCCGAACGACGATCGGCGCCGTCACGGAGGATTCGCCAGGCACGATCAAGGCCGTTCGTGCGCCCGGTTCCATGCCCTCGGCGTCCGGAGCCGCCGCGACGGCGTCGTCCCGGTCGGTCATCGCCACGACAGGACGCCCTTGCGCCAGGCGTACGCCAGACCGATCAGAAGGATCCCCACGAACACCAGCATGCTCACCAACCCGCCGAGCAGGAGGTCACGGAAGATCACTGCCCACAGGTAGATGAAGATGACCTCGATGTCGAAGGCCACGAACAGCAGGGCGTAGATGTAGAACGACAGCCCGAACCGCCCGTGGGTATCCCCCAGGGTGTCGATGCCAGATTCGTAGGGCAGGCCTTTGTGGACGTCACCGCGATTGCGGTGCGACAGGAGCCATGCGGCGCCAAACGTCAGGAACGTGAACGACACGGCTGCGATGGCGAACCCGACGATGTACCAGATCCCGGTCAACCGATCCTCACTCCAAACGGCGCCGGTCACGGGCGACGCTCGCTTCTGGGCGGCAACGTCCTTGGGCGGGACGACCCTCGGTGGCCTGTCGCTACGGGCGCACTCGCATGCCCGTCGCCCATCGGCATTCTATCAGGGGCACCCGGTCCGGCAGGCGGCGCGAACGGCGTCGTCGACAGGGGCAGTTGGAGGGTCGAAGGGCGGCTTGCACCGAGCGCGCGTGCAAGATCACAAGCCGCCCTTCGTCGCAAGCCCCGGTGAAGGGGCTGGGCCCGAAATGTCGCTGCGAGGGGCAGGCGGATGCAATAGGTAACCTTACCTAGTCAGGCCGTACCCGGCCCTTCCTCGACCTTCTGAATTGGCAGAGAACAGGGCACGCGCCCCGCGGTCACCCATGGCTCATCCGGAACGCCAGGCCGCGGAGCGTCGGACCTGCCGGCAGGCTTCGCCCGAACACCTGGACGGCGAACCGACCGGTCGCTGAGGGATCCAGGAGCCGGAACAACGCCGAGCGGGCTTCGAGGTATGCGCCCATGTCGATGGACGGTTCCGACTGGAGTCCGACCAGAAGATCGCCGGCGCCGAGACCGGTCAGGAACTCTGCCTGCGTCGTCGTGCCGAGGCGGTCCAGCCCCGCGGTCGCGGCCGCCCGCTCGACGGCCGTCAGGTCGACGTGTGCCGTGAGGTCCTGGCGGCCGACGTTCCGGAACGGATCGTCGTGGACGCGGTGGTGCGTGTAGGCGCGCAGGAGGCTCCCGCGGTCTGGCGCGTAGAGGGCCTCCGCCGGGTGGCCGTAGTCGATGAGGATCATCAGCCCTTGCTCGAGGCCGGCGGCCGCCTGAGCGATCCACGCGTCGAGCTCGAGGCAGACCTCAGCCGGTTGGCCCGGCCCCAACGCGACCTGCTCGCCGGCGAGTCGTTCCGCCAGCCTCGGCGTCGATAGCTCGCCTTCGACCTCGTCAAAGCTCGCGTCTAAACGGATCGTGACGAAGACTTCGCGGATCCCGCCGTCGGCGGTACCAACGACCCGGTGGACGGGCAGCGCATCCATGACTTCATTCGCGATGACGGCACCGACGATGGGCTGCCCGTCGTCGGGCTCGAAGGCCTCGGCGGCGCCAACCGCCGAGAGGCTTGCGAGGACCTGACGCTCGCGGTCCGGCGCCCGCTCGGCGATCCGATAGCGGATCACGTCACGCACGCCGGACCTGGCACGAACAAGGCCGCCGAGGATGCCCGCAGCCAATGCACCGGTTCCGGCCCCGTACTCACGAACCCTGAACTCGGGTGGACGCCCGAGGCGCTCCCAGGCTTCCTCGAGCTGACGCGCCACGGCCCAGCCGAAGATCGGGTGCGATTCCGGAGCGGTCAGGAAGTCCGCCGTTCGCCCGGGACCGCGGCCACCGGATGCGTAGTAGCCGTGGTCTGGCTCGTACAGGGCGAGCTCCATGAATCGGGCAAAGGTCATTGGGCCTGCAGCCTCGATCTCCGCGCGGATGAGCGCCACCAGGATCGGGTCATCCCCGGGCTCGGGTCGCGGGGAGAGATCCTCGGCCCGCCGGAGGCCGACGATCGGTTCGTGAGTCACGGTTCCGGCCTCTCCGGACGAAGCACGAGGCGAAGCCCGGGCCCCACAAGCGTGTGTCCGCCGAGCAGGATCGGGACCCTTGAGCCCGCTGCGGACGTGGTCAAAGCGCGAAGCCACGGGTCCCGGATCTGATCGGGGAGGAGCAGGTCGCTCGCGAATCGATCCTCGGCCCCGGGCCATGCCGCTTCTGCTCGCCCGAAGTGATGCGCCATCAGGACACGGGTGTCCACCACGGCCGCGTCCGCGAGCTTCTCGACGAGGGCCCCGAGGGCGTCGGGTCCCTCAACATCGAGGAGCAGCCCAAGGGCAGATTGCGGAGGACGTTGGGCCCGGAGCGCCGTCTTCATCCCTCGTTCCTCGATGAGGGCTCGCGTTCGACTCGCGGTATTCCGCTCGACCCATCGCAGGGTCGAGCTCGACGTGCGGCCGGCAATCAGGAACTCGGCCGCCGGGTCGGCGGCCACGGCGCGGGCTCGCTCCAGGACTGAACTGACATGGCGGCCGGGGCGGTCATCGGCGGTCGCCAGTCCGGCGGCCGCAGACGCGGCAAGGACCGTGTCGAGCGGCGAATCGAGGTCGACCTGGAGGCGCCACCGGTCGCGCAGGTCACGGACCTCGATGCCACGGTCAGCGGCCCATCGCGGGACGCCGTTGTCGGCGGCCAGATCGGGAAGGCCCCTGATGTCGATGCCAGCCGGGATGGCCAGGATGTCCGCCGAGAACCAGTTGTTGCTGAGCAGGGTCACTGGGTCGCCGGTCGGCTGGCTCCCCACGGACCCCCCGGCGGCCGCCACGAACATCGCCCGATCCGTCCGCCGCGCCAGCGGGATGCTGCCCGAGCCCATGACCACGAGTCCCGCTCCGTCGCCAGAGCGGGCCAGACCATGATCCCGCGCCAGGCCACGTAGGCGTTCGCCGAATGGCGGCCCCCCGCGCCGGGTTTCGATGATCTCGACGGTGGCGCCCAGGGCCGCGAAACCACGTGCCTGTCGGTCGGCGTTGTGCCGACGGTCCTCGGCAAAGGCCCGTTCCAGCGGGCCGGCGCTCGATTCGGGCACGGCATGGAGGATGATGACAACGACCCGGCTCATCGGGCGAGTCTAGCGAGGAGGCGAGCGTGCCCATGCGTCGCGTTCGAGCGTACGTCGGGCTCGGGGCAAACCTGGGTGACGCCACGGCCACGCTGACATCGGCAGTCCACACCCTTAGCGCCCTCCCGAACGTCCGCCTCCGGGGCGTTTCCCGGCTGTACGCGACGCGGCCCGTTGGCGTCGAAGATCAGCCGGACTTCGTGAATGCCGTCGTGGCCCTCGATGTTCCAGCTGGGCCGGACCCGGCAACCGGTGCGATCGCCCTGCTGATCGCGTTGAAGGGTATCGAGCGTGCATTCGGACGACGGGAAGGTGAGCGCTGGGGACCGCGGGAGCTGGACCTCGACCTCCTGATCTTCGGTCGAGCTCAGCTCGCAGTCGATCGGCCGCCGGCTGGGGTCTCACTGGACCAGGGCAAGGCAGACCGACTGCTCGTTGTCCCGCACCGCGACGCCGCGGAGCGCCTCTTCGTGCTCGC
>JANMNF010000094.1:0-5973 GCA_031373765.1 Chloroflexota bacterium | reverse complement strand
CAGCACCACACCCCGGCATAACCCGCTGCATCGAGCCGGCGTGCGCTGTCGAGCCACCAGTGGACGTCGACGCCGATCGGGCCGAGGGAGACCCCGATTCGTGCCTGTGCCGCGGTAGAGCCGCCCGACGTCGACATCGCGTCTACAGCCCGGTCTCGAAGAGGCGGATGTCCTCGGAGCTCATTGCGTGGCCGTCACCTCGAGTAGGTTCGAGCGCGTCCCGGGCTCCCAGAGCGTCCAGGTCACCTGGAAAGCGACCGATGAGGTCGAGGACCACGCCCTGGATTCGCTCGGCATTCTGCGCGAAGACCTCGAGGACGCTCATCGCGTCGACAGCTTCGGTTCCCTCGTGAACACCGGCGTCGTAGTCCGTGATGAGCGCAATGTTCACGACCGCCATCCCGAGTTCGCGACACAGCCACGCCTCGGGGTACTGGGTCATGTTGATGACCTCCCAACCGGCATCGGAGAACCACTTCGATTCCGACTTCGTCGAAAACCGTGGTCCTTCGATGACCACGATCGTGCCGCTCTCGTGGACTTCGATGCCGTGATCACGGATTGTCTCGATGGCGAGGCGCCGAAGGACCGGGTCGTACGTCTCGGCCGAGGACAGGTGGGTCACGACCGGACCGTCGTAGAACGTGTGCGGGCGCTGCCCGGACGTCCGATCGACGAACTGGTCGCAGACCACGAAGTCGCCCGGCTTCACGTTCAGTGCGAGCGAACCGGCGGCGCACGGCGAGATCACGGCCTTCACGCCGAGCGAGCGCATTGCCCAGACGTTGGCGCGGTAGTTGATCCGATGGGGCGGGATCGTGTGACGGCGGCCGTGGCGCGGCAGGAACGCAACCTTGCGGCCGGCGACCGTCGCGAGGAAGAAGCTGTCGGACGGCGGGCCATACGGGGTGTCGACCTTGATCTCGCGAACATCCTCGAGGAGGGAGTAGAACCCCGATCCGCCGAAGACGCCGATCTCTGCCTGATCCGTCACCAATGCCTCCGGGTGCGTCTTGGGCTGGCGTCGTGCGCGCCGATGGACCCCGCTGCGGTCACGATTGTATGCGGGTCGGTCGCTCGATCCCCTCGGCTAGCATGGAACGAGACCGGACGCCGCGCCTTGGAGTCGCCCCGTGACTGACCGTCCCTACACCGAGCCTGCGGATATGGAGCTCGCCGACCGGCTGGCGCTCGCGGATTGGCGACGCCGGGTCGCGGACCTCTACGCAGGCGTCAGGGACCTGGCATCACGGGATCCGCGGGCCGCGTGGGAGGACTGGCACCTGGCTCGGGACGAGCTCTACCGGACGCATGCTCAGTCCCCGGTTCCAGCTGAACGGCGCGGGACGTACCGAGGCCAGTACTACGCCTACGATCCGGCGCTCCGGACCGAGGCAACGATCACCAGTGCCGATGCGTCGGGTGAGGTCCCGTCCTCGCCGGGAGGCGCCGAGGGCGGCGCGCCCGGGCCCCTCCTTCAGCTCCCCATGAGTTCCGGGGACGCGATGTCCTTCACGAGGATCGGTACCGTCAGCATCCCCTTCCTCGATGGACCGAAGACGTTGGACCTGTTCTGGATGGCCGGCTACGCCGGCGGACTGTTCCTGCCCTTCCGGGATACGACCAACGGTTCCGCGACGTACGGCGCCGGGCGGTATCTCATCGACACCGCCAAGGGAGCCGATCTCGGAACGGCCGGCGCGCCTGACCGCCTTATCCTCGACTTCAACTTCGCGTTCCAGCCGTCGTGCGCGTTCGATCCGCGCTGGTCATGCCCTCTGGCCCCGCCGGAGAATCGGCTGAACATCGCGATCACGGGCGGCGAGCGGCTCAGCTGATCATTCCGCCGTGGGATCCAGTCCCGATATTCCGCGAGGCTCTACCATCCCGCCATGACCACCGACCTCCCGGCCGAGGCGTCGATCCCGGGCACCGTTCGCCGATTTCTCGAGGCGCCGCACGTCGTGTCGGTCGGAACCACCGGCGCGGACGGAGAGCCGCATCAGGCCATCGCCTGGTACCGCCTCGATCCGGACGGCCGGATCCTTCTGAACAGCCGCTATCCACGGCGCTGGCCCGCTGATCTCCAGCGTGATCCTCGGGTTTCGTTGGCCGTGCTCGACGGCCAGGACTCGATGCGCTGGGTCGGCATCACCGGTGTCGTCGAAACGGTCATCGACGATGTCGAACAGGCCCGCGACGACATCTGCGCCCTGGCGGTCCGCTACGACGATGCGGAGGCGGACCGGCTTGCCGACTTCCGCACGCAGGCCCGTATCTCCTTCCGGATCAGGATCGTTTCGATCCACGACCATCTGGACTGACCGCCCATGATCGGACCCCGGTGAGCCCCTCCACGTCGGCGCCCATTGACATCCGCCTGGGCGCGCAACTCTGGTCCCAGCACACCGACTGGCCGGGCATCCGGGATGCGGCGATCGCCGCGGAGGCGGTGGGCTGGGATTCGGTCTGGACCTGGGATCACCTGCTGGCCATCTTCGGGCCGGCCGAGCAGCCGATCCTCGAGGGCTGGACGACCCTCGCGGCGCTCAGCTCCGTTACGTCACGCCTTCAGCTCGGACTCATGGTCGGGGCGAACACGTTCAGGAATCCCGGCCTGACGGCCAAGCTCGCGACGACGCTGGATCACGTGTCGGGTGGCCGGGCCGTCCTCGGCATCGGTGGCGCCTGGATGGAACGAGAGCACGACGCGTTCGGAATCGACTTCGGGGCGGGGTTCGGCGAACGCCTGGACCGGCTCGATGAAGCGGTCATGCTCCTCCGGCGCCTGCTCGATGGCGAGCACGTGACCCATGAAGGGCGCTTCTACCAGTTCCACGACGCCCTCTGCCAGCCTCGCCCGATCCAGGATCACCTGCCGATTCTGATCGGCGGCAGCGGTCCGAAGAAGACCCTCCGAACGACGGCCCTGCGTGGAGACATGTGGAATACCGCGGGCACCATCGAGGAGACTCGAGCCCGCCTCGAGATCCTCGATGCCCACTGCGCCGATGTTGGGCGGGACCGCTCCGAGATTGAGCTGACGGTGAGTTTCCCCGTCCTGATCCGGGATCGGCAGGCCGACGCCGAGGCCGCCTGGGCAAGCCTGATCGGCTCGAACGGAACCACCAACGCCGGGCCGGTACCGCACCTCCTCGGGAACCCGGAGCAGGTCGCAGATGCGATCCGGCCCTATGTCGACCTTGGGTTCCGGACGATCATCGCCCGGCTTCCTGCGCCGTACGACTTGGAGACAATCGACCGCATGATCGAGGTACGCAGCCTCCTGTCCGGTGGCTGATCGACCGCGACCTCGGGTGGTCGCGCTGGCCGGCGGCGTTGGCGGCGCGCGGCTCGCCCATGGGCTTCAGTCCCACCTGGGAGATCACCTGACGGTGATCGTCAACACGGCGGACGACCTCGAGCGTCACGGCCTGCTGGTCTGCCCGGACCACGACACGGTCATGTACACCCTGGCCGGCATCGACAATCGGGACTGGGGATGGGGTATTGCCGGCGAGACATTCGCGGCGGCCGACATGATGGCCGGCTATGGCGAGGAGAGCTGGTTCCGTCTGGGCGATCGCGACCTCGCGGCGCACATCGTCCGGACCAGCCGATTGCGAGACGGAATGCGGCTGACGGAAACGCTCCTCGGGCTCCAGGCGGCGCTCGGGCTCCAGGCGAGAATCCTGGCGATGGCCGACGAACCGGTCCGGACCGAGGTTCGAACCGACGACGGGTGGCTCGACTTCCAGACCTACTTCGTGCGGCTGCACCAGGAGCCGGACGTACGGGAGCTTCGCTATCGCGGGCTGGACGCCGCGAAGATCACGCCCGAGGTGCTTCAGGCGATCCAGGCAGCCGATGCGATCGTCATCGCGCCGTCGAATCCGTTCCTGTCGATCGCACCGATTCTCGGGGTACGAGGTGTCCGCGACGCGATCGAGGCGGCCCGGACGAGAGGCGCGCGGATCATCGCGATGTCCGGGATCGTCGGTGGCAAGGCGATCAAGGGGCCCGCAGACCGGATCCTGACTTCGCTCGGCCACGAGGCCAGCGCCGTCGGGGCTGCCCGGCAGTACCGTGACCTGATCGATGCATTCGTGATCGACGAGCTGGACGCCGCTCTCGAGCCGGCGATCCGGGCGCTCGGATTGGACGTCCTCGTCACCGACTCGATCATGTCCGACGACGCGGCCAGGTCTCGGGTTGCTGCCTTTGTCCTCGACGCCATCCCCGTTGACCGGTCGGCCGGGGCGCCGTGACCACGAGTTCCGCTGGTCCGAGGCCCCGCCCCGCGCCACCCGCCGCGATCTGGGCGATCGTGCCGCTTCGCGGCCTCGCGACTGCAAAGACGCGGCTCGGCCCGGCACTCGACGCTGCCGAGCGCCTGGAGCTGGTGATCTCGATGGCTCGCCGAACGCTTGGGGCAACCCGCGACTCCCGCCGCCTCGCCGGAACACTGCTCGTGACGGCCGACCCTGCCGCCGCGGATCTGGCCCGCGGTTATGGGGCTCTCGCACTCGTTCAGCGACTGCCCGGCCTCAATGCCGCCCTGCGCGAGGGTCGGGACGAAGCCGTGCGAGCGGGAGCGGACGCCTCGATCATTGTTCCGATCGATCTACCCTGGATCAGCGCCGATGCCATCGACCGGCTGCTCGATGATGTCGTCCCCGAGCTCGCCGAGGTTCCGGCGGGCGCTGGTCCTTCATCCTCCGAATCGATGATCGTGGCCCTCGTGCCGGACCGCCACGGGCTCGGCACGAACATCCTGTTCACCTCGCCGCCGGACGCGATCGATCCGGCATTCGGTGACGGCAGCCTGGCGGCGCATCGCGCAGCCGCGCATGCGGCCGGGGCACAGTTGTTCGAGCTTGGCGGACCGCTCGTCATGGATGTCGACACCGAGGATGATCTGCACGTCGCCGACGCAGTGGCAACCGACGACCGACGGAGACCGAGCTGATGCCGCCTGAACCTCGCCCGGTTCCACCGCCGATGCCCGGGCCTTCGTTGACCGTGACCGGCCTGCTCGGCATTCCCGAGATCGTGCCGGGAGACGACATCGCGGCGCTGCTCGTCGAGGCCCTCGCGAGGACACCTGGTGTCCTGCCCCTGACACGCGACGACGTCCTCGTGGTCACGCAGAAGGTCGTATCCAAGGCCGAGGGCGCGATCGTTGCGCTCGAGGGCATCGTGCCCCGCCCCGAAGCAATCGCCTTCGGTGAGCGCTGGGATCGTGATCCGCGACAGCTTGAAGTCGTGCTCCGGGAGGCACGGCGGGTCGTCCGCATGGCAAACGGCGTCCTGATCACCGAGACCAGCCACGGTTTCATCTGTGCCAACGGCGGCGTCGATGCCAGCAACGTCGGGCCATCGAGCGGGGACGTCGTCACCCTGCTCCCGGTCGATCCGGACGCCTCGGCATCGGCCATTCGTGCCGTTGTCAACGAGCGCTACGGCGTTGACGTCCCGGTCATCGTCTCGGATTCGTTCGGCCGGCCGTGGCGCTGGGGCATCGTCGATGTTGCGATCGGCGTTTCGGGCCTCCTGCCGATCGAGGACCTGCGCGGCTCGCCCGATCGCGACGGTCGGGTCATGCGCTCGACCATTCGCGCTGTGGCCGACGAGCTCGCGTCTGCGGCTGAGTTGGCGTTCGGGAAGACGGCGGGTCGCCCGGCCGCACTCGTGCGCGGTGCGGCGTTCACGCGCGGCGAGGGCACCATCCGCGACGCGTTGATGCCCGCTTCGTTCGATCTGTTTCGGTGAGACGCGCCGAACCAAGGCGGATCACCGTCACGCGCTACGCTGTGGAAACTGGCAGGAGAGTCGTTCGTGAAATTCGGGCTGCAGATCAGTTCGTTCACGTGGCCCGGGGGGCCGGCGCAGCTGGGCCCGACGCTGGCACGTGTTGTCCGAGCCGCGGATGATGCCGGGTTCGACTCGATCTGGGTCATGGACCATTTCTTC
>JANMNF010000079.1:0-7095 GCA_031373765.1 Chloroflexota bacterium | reverse complement strand
CCCAGATGTTCGCGCACGTCTACCTCGACGTCGGGTTGGCGGTGAATTACGTGGGCACCCAGAGTCGCCAGGTGATCGCCGAGAGCATGGAGCTCGCGCCATTCACCAAGATCCTGTTCTCGTCCGATGCGTGGGGCGTTCCGGAACTCCACCTCCTCGGTAGCTGGCTCTTCCGGCGTGCCATGGCACGGGTGGTCGGTGGGTGGGTGTCCGACGGGGACTGGACGCTGGCCGACGCACTTCGGGTGATCACGCTCGTCGCCGCGGACAACGCCCGCCGCGTGTACGAGCTCGAGAAGCCGCCGAAGGCCTGACGCCGAGGGCGCCTGGTCCCGGGCGGCCCCGTTCGGGCTAGCGCCCGGCGCCGAGCGCTCGATTCCGGCCTGCGCCTGCGGTACCCTCTCGTGGCGCACATTCAAGCGATGATGCGGATTCGATCGTCTGGAGGAGGTTCCATGAAGAGGAAACTAGGGGCGGTCGTCGCCATAGCGAGCATCGTTCTGGCGGCCTGCGGAGGCGGGACCGGCGGTACCGCTGACAAGATCAAGATCGGCGGCGGATTTGCACTGACCGGTGACGAGTCCGCGCTGGACCTGCCCGCCGCGAATGGCGCGAAGCTTGCCGTCAAGGAGATCAATGCGGCCGGCGGCGTGCTCGGCAAGCAGATCGACTTCATTGTCCATGACAGCCAGTACAAGATGGATGTCACGGCCCAGACCGCGAAGCAGTTCATCGAGGAAGACAAGATCCAGGCGATGATCGGCTACACGGATACGGACTCCGTGCTCGCCGCCGGCCCGACCATTCAGGCGGCCGGCATCCCGTTCATCACGGTCGGTGCCACCTCACCGAAGATCCCCTCGCAGGTCGGGGACATGATGTTCCTGGCGTGCTTCGGCGATAACGTCCAGGCCGCGGCGGGTGCCGAATACGCTCTGGCCAAGTTCGGCAAGAACGCCTACCTGCTGTGGGACAAGGGCGTCGAGTACACGACCCTTCTTGGCGCGTACTTCAAGGCTCGCTTCGCCGAGGCCGGGGGCACGATCGTCCTCGAAGATTCGTACGACGACAAGGCGACCGACTTCGCGGCCCAGATCGCGAAGATCAAGGCCCTTCCGTCACAGCCGGACTTCTATTACATCGCCGCGATGCCGTACAACATCGGCCCGCTGGCGAAGCAGATGCGCGACGCCGGGCTGACCGGACCGATCGTCGGTGGGGACGGCTACGACACGCCGGACCTCGTCAGCGTGGCCGGGGCGGCCGCCAACAACGTCTTCTTCACCACCCACGCCCTCATGGACTCCGCCGGCGGGACCGACCCGATCAAGAAGTTCATGACCGCCTACAACGCCGAATACGGCCACGCTCCTGAAAACGCGTTTGCCGCACTCGGTTACGACACGGTCTACCTGCTGGTGGATGCCATCAAGCGGGCCGGGTCCATGGATGCCAAGGGCCTGAAGTCGGCCATCGAGGCGACCAAGGGGTTTGCTGGTATCACCGGCGCCATCACGTTCTCCGCCGACTCGCATGTCCCGCAGAAGGGCGTGACGATCATCGACGTCGAGAATGAGACGTTCACCCTCGGCGCGGAGGTCGTGCCCGAGAAGGTCCCGGCCCCGTAGTCCGGGGAGCGCTGTCGCGCTCGCCTTCGTCGACTCCAGTGACCGCCTCCGGCTTCGCCGGGGGCGGTTTCAGTTCCCGGGCCTGCCCCGGGCAGGTCCCATTCCGGGCCATGGTCAGTCGGGAGCGGCAGCTCCCGGATCCGGCGGCCTGCGGAATCTGCCCAGCCGCCAGCTCAACACTCGATCGAGGTCTACTTCGCGCTGGCCGAGGATTCCGCTGGGCCGGAAGATGATCACGGCGATGAAGAACGCCGCCAGGAGGATCCCGCCCAGCCCGTAGAGGAGCGTCGCCTCCTCGATCCGGCGCAGGGCCTCGGCAAGGGCGAGCACGAGCGCCGTTCCAATGACGGCCCCGCTCACCGAGCCCATGCCGCCCACCACCAGCATCGTGATAACCCGGAAGGTCAGATCGAAGTAGAAGACCGTCGGCGAGAACGACGTGATGAAGTGGGCATACAGGGATCCCGCGACCGCCGACAGGAATGCGCCCGCGACGAACGCGACGAGCCGGGGTCGGAGGATGGAGATCCCTACAGACCGCGCCGCCCAGCGATCACTCTTCTGGGCAAACATCGCGCGACCATAGCCCGAGAACTTCAAGCGCCAGGCAACGTAGATCGCGACGGCCGCCCAGCCCCACGCCCACCACAGGTTCGTGTACGGCGTGACGTTTGAGAAGGTCCGCGAGCCGCGGGTGATGTCGTCGGCGTTGAAGATGATCACGCGAACGATCACCAGGAAGCCGAGCGTGGCCACGGCGACAAAGTGTCCGGACAGGCGCATGAGCACGGCACCAACCAGGCCGGCAACCACCATGACCACGGCGCCGGCGATCAACGTCGCCGCCAGGAAGCCGACAGGGAACGGGCCGACGCTCATGTCGAGGTGGACGCCCGCCAACCAACCCGGGAGATTCGGGAGGTATTCGGCTTTGGTCGCCAGCGGGAGCGTCAGGATCGATGCGGTATACGCCCCGATCGCCATGAACCCGATGTGCCCGAGGGAAAACACGCCGGTGAAGCCGCTCGCGAGATTCAGCGCCTGAACGAGGATCACGAAGATCGCGAAGTTGATCGCCAGGCCCTGCCAGAACCCGAGTCCGGACAACTGGAGCAGGGCCAGCACTGCGCTGGCCACGAGGATGAGGACGAGCGTCCGCCGCGGGATCTGGAGCGCCCTCATGGCGTCTCCTCGCGCGCGCCGCCGCCAAGGATCCCGTTGGGGCGGAACAGGAGCATCAGGATCAGGACCACGAACACGATCGCATCTCGATAGCTGCCGAGTGCGCTCGGGAAGATGGTGGCGAGGAGGTTGTGGATCTCTGGTGAGACGGCGCCCGGCGGAAGGATGTCGGCAATCCCACCGAGGGCCGTCGGGATGACTTCCAGGAAGCCCAGGGCAAAGGCGCCGACGACAGCGCCCGGGATGCTCCCGAATCCGCCGATCACCGCAGCGATGAATGCCTTGAGTACCGGAGTAAAGCCCAGGAACGGGTTGATCTGGCCGGCCTGGGACGCGTACAGCAGCCCGGCGATCGAAGCGAGCGCGGCCGACAGGGCGAAGGCGGCGGCAACGACCCAGTTGACCTTGATCCCGACGAGCTGGGCGGCCGGCAGGTCGTCCGCCGCGGCATGCATCGAGAGCCCGGTCCGCGTCCGCGTCAGGAAGAGCATGACCCCGGCCAGAATGATCACGCCACTGCCGAAGCCGATGACGTTGACCCTCGGGATCGTCACCGCGCCGATCGCGACCACGCCCGACAGCACGTCCGGCGTCGGGAAGGCGATCTGGATCGGCTGGCTCGCCAGACGGGTCAGGAGGAGCGTTCCGTTCTGGAGGATCTGACCGACGGCGAACGAGGTCAGGAGCATCGCGACTTCCGGTCCGCCACGGATCGGCCGGTACGCGATGCGCTCCATCGCCAAACCGATCAGAACCGTGCCGCCGATCATCGTGACGAGTGCCACCGGGAGCGGCAGGCCGGCAAAGAGGGAGAACGCGGCCAGGTACGCGGCGACCATCATCACGTCGCCGTGAGCGAAGTTGATGAGCCGCAGGATCCCGAAGATCAGCGCCAGGCCCACGGCCATGAGCGCGTACAGGCTCCCGGCGCTCAGCGCGTTGACGACCTGCTGGATGAAGTAGACGTCCACCGTCAGCGGCCCAGGTACGAGTGTTCGACCTGCGGGTCGCGTCGGAGGACCTCGGCGGGCCCCTCAAGGGTGATCAGGCCGCTCTCGAGGACATAGGCCCGATTCGCGGAATTCAGGGCGTGATGAACGTTCTGCTCGACCAGGAGCATCGTCAGGCCGTCGCGCTTCAGGTCGTTGATGACCTCGAAGATTCGTTCGACCATGAGGGGCGCCAGGCCGAGCGACGGCTCATCGAGAATCAGCAATCGCGGGCGGCTCATGAGCGCTCGGCCGATCGCGAGCATCTGTTGCTCGCCTCCGGAGAGGGTGCCACCGAGCTGGGTCATGCGTTCGCCGAGGAGGGGAAACAGGGCCGTGATTCGACCGATGTCCTCATGGACCTCGGCGATCGGCCGGGTGATCCCGCCGAGGAGCAGGTTCTCGCGAACCGTCAGGCGACCAAAGACTCGGCGGCCCTCGGGGCATTGCGAGATCCCCATACCAACGATCGCGTCGGTCGACGAATGGGAGATGTCCTGGCCCTCGAACAGAATGCGACCACTTGTCGGCCGAAGGAGCCCGGAGATCGTCTTGAGGGTCGTTGACTTGCCGGCCCCATTCGATCCGATCAACGCTACGAGCTCGCCGGCCTCAACGCGAATGGAGATCCCCTGAAGGGCCCGGATATTGCCGTATGCGACGTGCAGGTCGATCAGCTCAAGCATCACTGGCCTGCCCGAGGTAGGCGGTAATCACGGCAGGATCGTTCCGGACCGTGGCGGGCGGACCGTCGGCGATCAGTTCGCCGTAGTTCAGCACCTGGATCCGGTCACACAGATTCATGACCAACGGGATGTCGTGGGCGACGAGGATGATCGTCAGGCCCAGATCGTCCCGAAGACGCTTGATCAGGCCGAGCAAATCCGCCGTCTCGGTCGGGTTCATGCCGGCGTTCGGCTCGTCGAGGAGCAGGATCTGTGGTTCGGTGGCCACGGCGCGGGCGATCTCGAGCCGACGCTGATCGCCGTACGGCAGGCTCGTCGCCGGTCGGTCGGCCATGGCGCCGAGGCCCATCCGGTCCAGGATGGCCATGGCGCCCGCGGTGACCGCGCCTTCATGTCGACGGAACGCCGGAGTCGACAGGAGGGTCGGCATCAACCCGATCGGCATGCGCAGCTGGACCGCCACCTTGACGTTGTCGAGCACCGACATCTCCCCGAACAAGCGGATGTTCTGGAAGGTCCGGGCGATGCCGGCCCGGGTGACATCGTGCGCCTCGTAATCCGTGACATCGACGCCGAACAAGCGGATCGTGCCAGCGGTAGGGCGGACCATGCCCGACAGGAGATTGAAAAGCGTCGTCTTCCCGGCCCCGTTCGGTCCGATCACGCCATGGATCGAGTGGGCATCCAGCTGGAGTGCGTACTCGGACAGCGCGACGAGGCCGCTATACCGCTTTGTGAGCCCCGAGACTTCGAGGATCGCGCCCGAAGCCACACGATCAGCTTCGGCTGTCATGACGGCGTGCGCTGGTCATCGGTAGGAGCTGCCGCCAACCTGGTTCCTCGTCTGAACACCAGCCACGGCCCTGCGTCGGCGGAGGCGCTGGTGTGCGGCAGATGATAGGCGGGTCGACACCGTCCGGTGCCGCATCGGCGACTAGCCGGGATCAGGCACCCTGCACCGGCACCGGGAGATCGACGGTCAGGCCACTCGACACGGCACAGGTCTTGGTGCCGAGAGCGTCGCACGCTGTTCTGAGGTTTGGATGACAACCGGAATCAGATGACCCCGGGCCGTGCGTTCGCACGGCCCGGGGTCGGAGAGGACGAGCGGTCAGCGGCCGCCCTGGACCGGAATCACCGGGCAGACGAATTCCTTGACCGGCGAGGAGGCGATCGTCAGCCAGCCGGCATTGGCGTACGCCTCGACCGCTTCAGCGCTGGTGAGCTGCACGGGGGTGACGCCCTGTGACCAGGTCACCGGCAGGACCATCCATCGACCTCCGTTGTAGTCAAGGTCCCCGGGCTTGGCCTCGGCGACGTTGATCAGGCCATTACCAAGAACGTAGATTCGATCGAAGGACGACGCCGGAGCCCCGGTAGTCGAAAGGTCGGTCGGCGTATTGACACTGCGATATCGGGCGTCGTCTACGTAGAACGCGAGGTTTGGAGGGCCCCCGGCGGAAACCGTGGATGCGGCTACCGTCAGTAGCAACGCACTCGCGGCCAGGGCGGATCCAATTCGACGGAACATGCGGGGTTCTCCTTCCGGCCGGTGGGGCTGGCCGGGGCGCCACCCCGCCCGACGACGGGGACTGCCCAGAGACTCGGGCTCCTCTCGCGACAAGCGGATGACCGGCAGTCACCTGAGCGTCACGGTTGTCGCGCAGGCTCCGCGGAGCGATGATCGCCCTGATGCCGCGCCCCCAGCCCGCTCCCATCCTCGTGGTCGACGACGATCCCAAGATCGTTGCGCTGGTGCGTGCCTACCTCGAGCGCGAGCGGTTCCGCGTCGTGACCGCGGGCGATGGCCGTACCGCGCTCCGGCTGATCGAGCAGGAAATGCCACGGCTCGTGGTCCTGGACCTGATGCTGCCCGAAATGGACGGCATGGGCGTGATCCGGCAGGCCCGCGCGCTTGGTGACGTGCCGATCCTCATCCTGTCCGCCCGAACCTCGACCGGTGACCGGATCCTCGGTCTTACCGAAGGCGCAGACGACTACCTGCCCAAGCCCTTCTCGCCGGCAGAACTGGTCGCACGTGTGCGGACGATTCTCCGGCGGACCGAGCGGGACAGCCCGGACACCATCCACCCTGATGTGCGGTACGTCTGCGGCGATCTCGAAGTCGACGTCGCGCGTCACTCGGTCCGTGTGGCCGGAGAGCTTGTGGCTCTCAGCGTTCTCGAGCTTCGGCTGGTGACGGCGCTCCTCGCCGCGGACGGGCGGATCCTGACCCGCGATCAACTGCTCGATGCCATCCACGGAGTCGGCGAGGCCGAGGTGACCGACCGCGCGATCGATGTCTATGTCAAGCGCCTGCGCGAGAAGCTGGGCGACGACCCGGTCGCGCCGCGCTTTGTGGCCACGGTCCGCGGTGCGGGCTATCGCGCCGCTGGTCCCGTCCAGCGCCTGGATGTCAGCGCATGAACTTCGGACGCGGGATCGCTGCCCGGATCGCGATCGCGTCCCTCGCCGTGGCCGCGATCGGCGTCGCTGTCGTGGCCATCGGGGTCTTGCGCGTCGGTGCCGAGTCATTCGCGGCCCTGATGGTCGCGGCGGGCGATACCGCCGAGCACGCTCACTCGATGTTCGATACCAGCGTGACCGTCG
>JANMNF010000075.1:0-2707 GCA_031373765.1 Chloroflexota bacterium | reverse complement strand
TAGCCGTTTCCATCCTCGAGGTGGAGCGTGGTGGCCCCGTCCTCGTACCAGTCGCTGGCGAAGGTGGATGACAGACCGGGCGTCCACAGGCTGGCGACGTATTCGGAGGTGCCCAGGACCGCCTGAAGCGGGGTGATGGCGGCGGCCAAGATGCCGGACACGCTCCCCGTGACTGTCACGGTTCCGGCCAGCGTCGCACCACTGGCAGGCGCAACGAGCCCGATGGATCCCGGCAGGGTCACGATGGTCCCCGCGCTTCCGATGGTCTCGGATTCGAATGTGCTCGAGTTACTGGACCAGACGACGGCTCGGACGACATGCTTCCCGACATAGCCAGCGAGGTCCAGCGTCGCCGCGTAGGGAAAAGTCGGGTCCGTCCCGACGGTCGCGCCATCGACGGTGAAGTCGACCTGGTCGACGGTCCATCCCGGTGGCACGCTGGCGGTCGCGGTCGCGCTGACGCTGGTGCTGACAGCAGAGTTGTGCGTCGGGGCGGTGAGGGTCGCCGAGAAGCCGAGGGAGCCGGTGATGAACCCGGAGCCCGCATCGGAAGTTGTAGCGCCGCCCATCGAGTCGGTGGCCACGGCCGTCACGCTGATCGGGCCAGCCGACGACGGCGTCCACCCATACTCGTACGGGGCCATCGTGTCGATGTTCACGGTCGCGTCATCGACCTTGAATGTCACCGAGCTGATCGTGGTTCCGGGGCGTGCCACGACGGCCGCGACCAGTCGCTGCTGCGCTCCGACGACCCCATAGAGGTACTCGGATGGTGACGGCGAGAGCAGCTTGACGGTCGGACCGGGTACGCCACGGACGACGTACAGCCGTGGCCCGGTTTCTCGCACCACGCCGCCGCTGTCGGTGACCCGTGCCGTGAGGCTGTGCTCACCTTCCGCCAAGGTGACGTTGCCGCTGTATGGGGAGCTCGCGTCCGTCGCGATGACCAAGCCGAAGGCGAGCAGCTCGACCTTCGTTACGGTCCGTCCGGGGCCTGCCGACGCCGCTGCGCTCCAATAGACCGATGCCGCCGAATCCGTCGTCCACGCGACCGGGGCGGTCAATCGGATCTTCGGGTTGCCGATCGTCAGCAACCTCGACGCGGACGGTCCAGCCCGGCCGTGGGCATCAATGGCAACGGCGACCAACTCGAGGACGGCGCCATTCGGGAACCCCGAGTTCGCGTCCGGGATGGTACTGAACTGCGCGGTGTACGGTGCCGATGCGTCGGAGCCCACGAGGTCGTGGCCGAGCCAGAACTCGACACTTGTGATGGCGGCGCCGTCCGTCGCCATGGAAGCAGTGGCGGTCACACTGACCGTGCCGGCGACCGTTGAAGTGGCCGGAGAGGTCAGGCTCGCGCTCGGGCGCGGTGGCACCTCGAAGGACGTCGGAACCGCGCCTGACAGGTACTTGTTCACCGCCGTGTTCCAGTGGGTCGCCAGGTAGGACCCGGGCGGAGGTGCCGGGTTGAAGTAGTCGTCCTTGTTGCAGTCCAGCGTCGGCGGGAATGCCGCCGAACAGACGGCTCGAGGCGCTCCCCCGCCATCGTCATAGCACATGACATCTTCACCGTCGGTGCAGTGGCTCCGGCCGCCGGTTCGGTACGAGGAGTTCGGGGCTGAGTCCCCGACGGCCCCGAGCGTGTGACTGAGCTCGTGGGCCCCGATGTCTGCCGCCAGGTCGATCTGGCCAACGTTCGCCCAGCACCAGCCAAAGACCCGGGCCAGCATCGCGCCCTGGTTGTTGTAATTCGACGTGCTGGCACGCTCGTCGTCGTACCACTCGCCGATGCCGGCGATGCCATTGCAGCTCGCACCGCCATCGTCGGTGAAGACGAGCGCCTTCTCGGCGGACGACATCAAGTCGCGGCTGATGAGGTTCTGCCGGATTGGCGTCGGAAAGGACTGGGCCAGGAGCGACGGGCTGATCGTGACCGCGTCGATCACCAGACTGCACGAGGACATCAACCACCGAATGTGCCTCGTGGCGCCAGTCGCCACTGCCGCCTGCGCGAAGATGTCATCGATGCGCGAGACCGTCTCGCGGATCCGTGGGCCCACGGTCGTGATCCGATTCGTTCCGGATGAGCTGTAGGCGTAGAAGACGTGGACGAATGGGCCGCTCGTGTAGCACGGGATCCCCGGGGACGAGTAGCCGGGATCCAGTGCCGGCGCGTCGCTCGCGGGCGCGAGGCTCGCCACGTAATCGCCGCCGTGGGTACAAGCCGCGGGCTCGGTCGGCGCGCCATGGCCGGTTGCCGCAGCGGCAGGCGGCCCCGCAGGAAACGCACCATCACAGACGCCGGGCACCGCGCGGAACCCGGTGGCGCGAAGTTCATTCTCAGTCGCGCGTCGAAGCACCACCGGACTGGTAGCTCCATGCGCCGGGTCCAGGCGGTGATGGCCATCCGCCGGCGCGGCGTGAGGGGCGCTCTCATCCATCGGACGGGCCGGCGACACGTCGGCGCTGTTGGCGACCGACCCCGTGCGGTCAACGGGCGCCGCAATTCCGGCTGCACCGCCCGGCATCAGGAGTGATGCGATCAGGGCGAACGACCCAATGGTGGCGAGGCCCTTGACCGGCCTATGGGATCGAGCCCGCTGGTGTTCGCGCCTCACGCTCGTGCATTCTCCAAGCTGGTTCCTAGGGGAAGTCGAGTATCGCACGAGCGCGCGGCAATGCCAGCGGCCCCATCGGTGCATTC
>JANMNF010000020.1:0-1697 GCA_031373765.1 Chloroflexota bacterium | reverse complement strand
GGCGGCGCCGTCGGTTTCCCGAGGATCCGCCCGGACATCGAACTCGACATCGACCGCTTCTACGCGGGTCTGTTCGAGGACCACGGGACCGTCGTTGGGCCCGGGCACTGGTTCGAGCAGTCTCGCAGGGGCTTCCGGCTGGGGTTTGGCTGGCCGACGCCGAGTGAACTCGAGGGTGGCCTGCGCGCACTGTCCCGAGCGGTCGAGGATGCCCGCGCCTGAACCCTGAAACGTGCTCTGGCCCGAGGGTTTGTTGGCTCCGCAACGAATATCGCGGTAGGATGGCTACGTGAGCGCTTCTGCAACATCCAGCACTACGCACGCCATGGACCTCGGCCCATGGCGTTCGTTCCTCCATGCTCACGCTCGACTGGCCCGCCAGCTGGACGAGGACCTTCGGAGCCGGCACGCGCTATCGCTCCAGGAGTACGAGACGCTCCTCCATCTGGCCGAGGCGCCGGATCATCGACTTCGGATGGGCCGACTGGCTGATTCGCTCCTGCTCTCCAAGAGCGGCGTGACACGGCTCGTCGATCGCCTCGTGGACGACGGCCTCGTGGAGCGCACGAGTTGCTCGAGCGATGCCCGCGGCGCCGAGGCATCCCTGACCGAGTCCGGCCTCGCCCGCCTCCGCGCGGCCGCGCCGACGCACCTGGCCGGCATTCATGACCACTTCTACGCAGCCATCGACGACGCCGACATGGTCGTCGTGGGGCGGGCGATGAGCGCCGTTGCGGCGCGCCTGTGCGCCTCGGCCGCCCCTTGCGACCATGGCCTCGAAGGCGAGGGCGCGGCAACCGGTGCGTCCGACGGCGGCGCGACCTTCCGCGATGACGCTGCATCCAGGTCGACCGCACGAGCCTGATCCGGGGCCTCGGCGGCCCCGCCGGAAGCCTCCTCGCTGGAACGTCCGGGTTTGCGTATCCCGACTGGTCTCCGCGGTTCTATCCATCGGGGCTTCCCGATGCGGAACGCCTGACGTACCTTGCGTCGCGGCTGGGCACAGTCGAGCTGAACAACACCTTCTATCAACGGCCGACCGCAGAGCGCATCGCCGCCTGGTGCGGTGCCGTACCCGAGACCTTCCGATTCGTAGTCAAGGCCCAGCGCGGTGCGTCGATGCGGGCGCTCATGACCACCCCCGACGAGAGCACCGCCTGGCTGACGGAACGACTCGAGGGCTTCGGGGATCGACTCGGTGCCGTCCTGTTCCGCCTCCCGGAGAACATTCACCGTCGGCCCGACGGCACATCGGACCTCGCCATTCGCCGCTTGCTCGAAGCCTGGCCGCGGAACATTCCGCTCGTCATGGAGTTCATCCACGACTCGTGGCACGTGGACGAGACGTTCGCGGCGCTCCGTGAGGCCGGCGCGATCCTGTGCACCACGGAACTGCCCGATACGGAAACCGCGCCCGATATCAGGGTCACGGGAACCGGGCTGTATCTCAGGCTTCGGCGCCACGACTACACCGTCGACGAACTGCGGGCGTGGGCCAACCGGATCCAGCCGTTCCTCGACGCCGGCCATCCGGCATTCGTGTTCTTTCGGCACGATGAGACCGGCCGAGCCGCGGAACTTGCCCTGGCCATGACCGGGCTGATCGGGGGCGATCGAGCAGGTCCCGATCAGGGAGTCCGGCGGTGACTCAGCGGTCCGTGCGTCGACCCCGCGACGGATTCGCCGCGCGACTGCTC
>JANMNF010000354.1:0-2168 GCA_031373765.1 Chloroflexota bacterium | reverse complement strand
TCGTTGCAACGGGCGGCGGCGTCGGCGCTCCCCCGTCCAGCCCCTGACTCCCGGCACGCCTAGACTGACGCGGTGCCAGCGTCATCCGATCCCGCGACGGCGCCCGGCCCATCGATGTGGTTGGTGAGGCACGGCGAGACCGAGTGGGCGCGAACGGGCCGCCACACCGGCCTGACGGACATCCCGCTGACCGCGATTGGCCGCCAGGAGGCGCTCGACCTGGCGCCCCGGCTCGCTGGCCATCCATTCGCCGCGGTCATCTCGAGCCCACTATCACGGGCGCTGGATACAGCGCGGCTTGCCGGCTTCGGCGACGAGGTCCAGGTGGATGCCGACCTCGTCGAGTGGGACTACGGCGACGACGAGGGCCGAACGACGCTCGAGATCCGGGCCGAGCGACCTGACTGGACGATCTGGTCCAGGGGGCCGGCCGGCGGCGAGCTCCTCGACGCCGTTGCCGAGCGCGTCGACCGCGTGATCGAGCGGGCCCGCGCGATCGAGGGGATCACGCTCTGCTTCGCCCACGGCCACCTGCTGCGCATCCTCGGGGCGCGCTGGATCGGCCTGGCGCCAACCGGCGGCGAGTCCCTTGCGCTGGACACGGCGACGATCTCGATCCTCGGCTGGGATCGGGAAGCGCCCGCGATCCGGCGCTGGAACGACGGGGTCGATCTCGACTGACGTCGGACCCGGTCAAGGCGATGCGAACCGGTCAGGTCGGCGCAGACCGCTCAAGAGGGATCTGGACCGTGAACTTCGCCCCGGTCGGCTCCCGGTTGGCGACGTCGATGACCCCATCGTGCCCGTTCACGATCCAGGCCGCGATAGCGAGCCCGAGCCCGGAACCGCCGTCGGGCGCGCCCGCGCCGCGCCAGAATCGCTCGAAGACATGTGGCAGGTCTCCCTCGGCGATGCCCGAACCTTCGTCCTCGACGACCAGCACCGCATTAGATCCCTCGGGGCGTGCGGAGACCCGGACCAGCCCACCGGTCGGACTGTGCCGGATGGCGTTGTCCACCAGGATCAGCGCGAGCTGGCGGATGCGAGCGGCGTCACCGTTGATCATTGCCGGCGCCGGATCAACTTCGATCCGGACGTCGCGGTGGGCAGCCGCCGTCGCCAGGGATGAAGCACCCTCGGCGACAACGTCTCCCAGGTCCATCGGCCGGCGCTCGAGAGGCACGGCTCCCGAGTCACTCCGCGCGAGCAACAGGAGGTCCTCGACGAGATGGGTCAGGTTGTCGACCTCGGCGCCGATGTCATCGAGCGCATCCCCGACCTGGTTCACCGGCGCCTCCGGATGTCGCCGAAGCAGATCGAGTGAGGCTCGGACAACGGTCAGCGGGGTGCGGAGTTCGTGACTGGCGTCCGCCGCAAATTCTCGCTGACGCCGGAGCGCGCTGCGCTGCGCCACGAGCGACGACCGGATCGGCACGAGCGCGCGCCTCGAGTAGACGGTTCCGACGCCCGCGGCCACCAGGAGCACCACGACGCCGCCCCCGAAGAGCACGACGAGCAGGACCGTGAGCGTCCGCTCCTCGGCCGTCCGATCCTGGAAGATCTGCACGTACACCGGCCCGATCTGGCTGTTCACGGACGTCGTGAGGACACGAACGGGCGTCCCGGCGATCGAGCCGAGTCGAACGTCGCGACCCGATGCGATCGCGGCGGCCAGTGACCCCGTGTCTGCCTGCTTGATTGGCGGCGGCAGCGATCGCGGGAGGATCAGCTTCCCGTCGGCGGTGAGGACCAGGGCAAAGGTGCCCGAAGTACCGCCGCCGAACTGCACGCCTGTCTGGACGTCGTCCCCATCAGGTCGGCCCCCCGGGCCCTCGATGATGTGGCGCATGGCACCCGCGCGGTCGTCGAGCTGCCGCTCGCCGGTGGCGACGAGGCTCTGGTTGACGGCCGCGTACAGGGTGATGCCGAGCAGGACGAGCACCACCAGGGTGGTGCCAGCCGCCCACAGGACAAGGCGCCTCCCGACGCCCGCGATCATGCGTTCATCGCCGGCGACCGCCGCAGCTTCGGCCGCGTCAACCACGCCGAGCTGCGTGCCGTCAGGCATCGCTCAACCGGTAGCCCACTCCACGAACGGTCTCGACCCTCGACCCTGCGTCGCCGAGCTTGGTGCGCAGGTAGTGCACGTAGGCATCGACGGCGTTCGG
>JANMNF010000348.1:0-3856 GCA_031373765.1 Chloroflexota bacterium | reverse complement strand
CCGAACGCGCCCATGAACATGCCTTCGACGACTCCGAAGACCCGCGTCAGGACCTCGTCCGGGGCGGAACGCTGGAGGAGCGTTCGTCCCACGACGTCCATGACCGTTCGACCCGCGCCGGCCAGCAGGAGCAGCCCGCCGACCACCAGCGGCATCGGGAGCAGGCCGGCGACGGCGAGCGGCAGGCCCCAGGCCAGAAGGCCGATGACGAACGGGACCGCGAGCCGAATCCGCCCGGCCAGCGACAGCGCAATGGCGGCCCCGGCGAGGCCACCAGCACCCGCGATGGCATTCAGGATCCCGGCCGCGCCCGCGCCGACGTGCAGAAGATCGAAGACAAGCACCACGATCAGGACGTCCAGGGCGCCCCAGACGAACGCTGCGAGACCCAACAGGGACACGATCGTTCGCGGGCCCGTGAATTCCAGGACCGCACGAAAGCCTTCGGTCAGTTCCCGCCACAGGGCCGACCGGGGCGGAGAATCAGGCGCGGACGCGCGGGTCGGGTCGGCGTCCGCCGCGGGACGCGGGCGTTCTGGCGAGCGTTCCACGTTCACGGAGAACGCGAGGAGCGCGGCGACCGACGCCACGGCCGCCGAAGCGAGCAGCGCGATCCCCGGGTTGGTGAACTGGAGGATCAGGCCGGCGGCCGCCTGACCGGCGAGGATCCCGATTCCCTCCATGGTTCCCGAGACCGCGTTCGCGGCCGTCAGCTCGGCCGGCGTCCGGGACAGCCAGGGCAGCAGCGCGCCGTGGGCGGGTCGAGTGATGGTGATCGAGCAGGCCCCGAGGACCGCGAGCGCATAGACGAGCGGCGCCGGACCGTCAGCAAGGATGACCAGGCCCGTCGCGACCATGAACGTGGCCTGCGCCACGTAGGAGGCGACGAGGACCCGATCCCGACGAAATCGATCTCCAAGCGACGCAGCGAGTGGAGCGACGAAGGCGGCCGGGAGGAGTTGCAGCAGGGACACCGCGCCCGCTTCTGCGGCGCCACCGCGGGTGAAGGCGAAGATCAGGACCGACAACCAGCGGGCCCAGTCGGCAAGGTTGAACGCAGCGAACGCAAGCACGACCCGACGCAGTCGCGGGTTGGACATCACAAGGCGGAATACGGCAAGACGCGTCACGTTGCCGCAGGATCGCACAGCACGACTCGCGCGCGGGGTGCCTCAGCTCGATGGCACGGAGCGGGGTGAACGGGGATCGTCGCCTATACTGCCCTTCGCGCCGACATAGCTCAGCGGTAGAGCAGCTGTTTCGTAAACAGCAGGTCCTCGGTTCAAATCCGAGTGTCGGCTCCATTCCTCGATTCAAGATCGGGAAACCCGACTACATGGCGGGGCGGCCGCTGGTCAGGGCGTCGGCGGGTGGAACTCGAGGCTTGTGACGATCGGCATCGCCTGGGCGACGAGATCGTCGAACCGCGATGGCTCATCGAGGGCATCGATGAGGATCTCCATGGTCCGACCTTTCGCGACGTCGAGGAGGATGAGACGCCAGCGGCCCGCAGCGGTCATCCGCCAGTCCGATCCGTCGGCCGAATCGACATTCTCACGAATCACCGGGACGCCCCCGCCTACCGAGCAGAACCGATCCCAGTCCGATTTGAGGGCCAGATCCAACATCGTCCCTGACCGTCCGGCGATGCTGATGGTGGTCGGAGCCCCGACCTGCAGACTCGGGATCTGGGCGATCCGGGTCGCCATCTCGCCGGAGCTCGTGCCGACACCGGGCTCGACCTTCGGGCTGCAGGCATCGTCCTGAGCTGCGACGGCGGCATCCGCGACGAGCGATATCCCGGGATAGGCGGTCTCATTGGACGCGGGCTTGGCATAGGCGTCCTGGAGCACGATGTTGTAGAAGCTGGCAGCGTCATTGGCATTCGCCCAGCCGCCGGGGACCGTGTAGGACAGCTGGCCGTACTGCATCCGCCATGATCCGCTCGCACCGGTAGGTTGCCCCAGAGGTTCGAAGAAGGCCGTCTGGTGCGTCCCGGCTTCGAGGTCGCCGAGGCAACCGAAGTCCTTGCAGGCCGCGCGAACCCATTCACCCACCACGGCTTCCGCCCGCGGCGAGCAGGCTTCGGACACCTTCGTCAAGGTCAGCCCGGCACGGTCCGCCGCCGTAATGAAGTCGTAGATGCCCTCGTCGCCGACCCCGCATCCGCCGGTGGTGTTCGCCGATGTCAACCGGACCTGGCCCGGCGCGGAGACGGACACAGTGGAATTGAGGGCCTCTTCGCCCTGCCCTCCGAAGATGAAGTCGAGATTCGAGCCCCTGAACCGGATGATGGAAAGCGCAAGCGGTCCACCGAGGGCCGGGATGTCGCGGGCCGGGCCGAGCCACACGTACCGCAGCGTATCCGGGATCGGGGTGGTCGCCTCGGTCGACGGACGCGGAGTGGCGGATCCCGTCGAGGCCGGCGATGACGACGGCGAATTCGAGCTCGCCCCCGCGATGCCGGACCCCGATGAGCTTGGGCCCCCGGCGCAGCCGGCAGTAGCGACGAGGATCGCCGCGATCGCCACCAGCGACCGCGTCATCGGGTGAACTCGAAACTGTCGACGATGCGCATTGCGTCGCTGACAGCCGATTCCCGTGTGGCTTTGTCCTGCGCCTCGATATCGATGACGAGGTTCGACCCGTCGCCGCGATCCAGCAGGAGGTACCGAACGCGACGATCGGCGGCGACGATCAGGAGGGGGGTACTTCGTAGGCAACAGCCGGTCCCCAGAGATCGATGGGTTGGGTCGCTGAAGGTGTTGACGAACGAGGCGTAGTCGCGCGGGCCGAGCGAACGACCAGGTCCACCACTCTGCTCAGTGGTACACGTATTCGTCCAGCCTGGGACGACGGACAGATCGACCATGACCCCGCTCAGGCCGCCGACCTTGACCGCAGTCGGTGAGGTCACGATGAGGCCAGGCAAGTCCGCCAGCCACGCAGCGACCGCCGCAGGCGTGCTGCCGACCGCCGGTCGGATGAGCGCGCATGCCACATCCTGGGACTCCGGGACCACGTTCGCGAGCAGGCGGATCTCCGCTTGCTCGGAGGCGTTCGACCTCGGCATGATGGACGAGGTGTAGCCCTCGTCGATCACTGCCCAACCCGACGGAACAGCGTACGAGAACTGTCCGTTCGTGCCCCCTTCGAACGGTGTCCAGTACGGGGAGACATGGCGCCCCGGGGCAAGGTCGCCGATGTCCGTGCGAGTCCAGTCGCCTTTGAGGACGGTCGCGCGCTCCATGCACGTATCACTCACCGGAGTGAGGGTCAGGCGCTGATCCCCCGACGACATGCTGTAGGTGTATGTCCCCATATCGCCGATCTGACAGTGCCAGTACCACCCTACGTTGGACGCCCGAACGTCAATGCGGTCCGGTCCAACGAAGGACGCGGAGTTGAGGACGTCGACGTGGTAGTCATGGATGGTGATCGTCGTCTGGCCCAAGACGATCTCCAGGTTGTCGGGGCGTGGGCCCGATAGCCCCGGAAGGTCGCGGGTCCCGACGGGTTGCCACTCCGCCTGGAGCACCGCCGGAAGGAGTGTCGTGCCCTGCCGCAGGAGGTACGAGCCGACAGCGATGGCAGCGCCGATTCCGATCAAGGCCAATACGGTGCCGACCATCAGCCACGCGGCTCGTGACCGAGCGATTCCGGGGAGCGCGGGGACGACGTGCCCCCGCCGTTGCGGCATCGTCGCGGCGGAGGAGATGATCGCGGCGACCACATCCTCGGGTGCACGCGAGCCAGCCCGCCTGGCGAGCATCCGCTCGATCAGCTCATCCGTCAGATCGATGCGCAGATGCCGGGTCATCGTCGAGCCTCCCCTTCGGCAACGAGCGCTCGTTCG
>JANMNF010000334.1:0-4515 GCA_031373765.1 Chloroflexota bacterium | reverse complement strand
TCCCGAGCTGCCCGCTCTGCGTCCCGAAGCAGGTCCACGTACTTCACGTCGGGCGGGAAGGTCGAGACGCGGGCGAAGCCATCGGCCACGAGCTGGAGGTTCACGAAGACCCACGAACCGTCCCGCTCGATCCAGACGTTGCGTAGCAGTCGACCAAACCGATCTCGCTCGGAGATGTCCGTTTCCAGGATGAGCCGGCTGGTGCCCAGCAGCGCGATATTGGCGTCGGTTGCGGCCTGGGCAAATGGCGCCGGGGTCTCCGGTCCGCCTGGATACCGCTCGGGCGTATTGATGCCGATGTACCGGACCCGCTCCTCGAGCCCGCCGACCATCACCCGGATCGTGTCGCCGTCCACGACACGGACAAGCGTCGCGTTTTCGAGCGCGCCAGTCGGCCCTCCGGTGGTCTCGTCGGCCGGCATCGCTGGGTAAAGCGATCCGGACGGCGCCGCCGTCGCCCCGGAACGCAACGTTGACGTCGAAGTCGCTCCAAGGGAACAGCCGCCGACGAACAGCGCGAGCGCCAATCGAGCCACGCCCATGTTCACGGCTCGCGTCCTTGATGGCATCGAACAAGTGTCGCCTTCGACGGCGACTCTTGCCACCATCGAGCGCGACGCCCAATGCAGGACTCCAACCATGCCGCAAGCAACGGGCCGTCCGGCGACGCAAGGCGTCGGGCGTTGGCATGGTTGCAAGGGAGTTGCACACTCGCGCGTAGATGGAGCGATGAACGCCGACCCGAAGGACCATGCGATCGACACGGCCTATCGCGAGCACGCGCCCGAGGTGTACCGCGTCGCGTTCGGCGTCCTGCGTGATGCGGATGAGGCCATCGACGCGACGCACGACGCATTCGCGAGGGCCTGGGAACGCTGGGATCAGTACGACAGCCAGCGTCCGCTGCGTGCCTGGCTGCACGGCATCGTGGTCCACGAGGCACTCGATCGCCTCCGTCGCCGACGGGTCCGGCAGCTGGCGATCCCGGCCCTCGGGGCCTCGGCCATCCGCACCCAAATGTCCGGAACTACGGGGGATCTCGCAACCGAGGTGGCGCGTCGCGAAATTGTCGAAGCTGCCCTTGCGAGCGTACCCGGCCGGACCCGGGCGATCCTGATCCTTCGCCACTACTACGGCTACGACTATGCCCAGATCGGCACGTTCGTCGGACTCAACCCGGGAACCGTCGGATCGACCCTGTCCCGGGCCCACGCCGAGCTCCGCCAACGACTGGGTAATGACGAGGGAGCCGGGCTTGAGGCGTCGCTCATCTCGCCAAGCGAGCCCAAGCCGCTCGGCGCCGCTTACCAAACCACATCCGAGATCCGACACGAACCGCCAGAGGTGCCTCGATGACCACGCCCGACGATTTCCGGCCCTCGATGACGCCGCGATCGAGCGACGTTCCGCCGCCCGATGAAGCCGAGATCGGACGACTCGTGCGCGCTGTCGGCGCCACCTGGACGATGCCGCCGATCCGGCTCGATCAACCGTCCTGGCGGGACCGCGTCCGGACGCCGCGGGAGCGCCGGCTGGCGAGCCTGCGAGCAGGTGGAACCCGGATCGGGCGAGCCGCGGCTGCTGCGGTCGCCCTGTCCGTCGGTGCGGCCATGCTCGGGGTGCTGTTGACGCGCCCTTCTGGTCCCGCCGCAGATCACTCCCCAGCGCCGAGCGGCCGCGGGGCGACCGCCTCGCCCGTGGCTCTGCCCAGCCAGCTCCCCAAACTCCTGATCAACGGTGCCGCACCCTCGCCATCGCAGCTGGTCGTCAGCGTCGACAACGGGTTCGCTCTGGCTGACCTGGGAACCGGGACGATCAGTCCGACCTTCGCCTCGGGCCAATACGGGACCGTGGTTCGGCGTGCTCCGAGCGGATCGGTCTACTGCCTGTGCCTTGGCGGCGACACCTACGCGAGCGGCTCATTCACGCACATGACCATGACCTGGAACCGCTACGACGAGAGCGGTGCGGTCCTCGAATCGATCCCGATCGGGGACTACACGGGCGCGCCCGATCCGCGAGACGTCGGCAACTCCGAGCAGTCCCAGCATGTGGCGTTGCGGGTGTCGTACGGCAGCGACCCGTCCATCGCGTTCGTCGGTTGGAGCGTTCATGCCCACCCGGTCTGGAAGAGCGGCGCGGTCGTGATCAATGTGGCCGACGGGACCGTGATCCAGCGGATCGACCTGCCCGATCAGACGGATGGCGTCGACCTGGTCCGCATTGCAGCTGATGCCCCGCGCGTCATCGGCTCGCTCGGCCTGGGTCATCTGGCGATCGTCCGGCCGACGTATCAATGGTCACCGCCTAGTGGTACGAATCCATCATTCCGAACCGGCGCGGACGCGTTCGATGCCGCACTCGACGGCCAAAGACTGTCCGCTTTCGTGGCCCTGGCTGCGGCGTCCAACTGCGCGGATGCGGTCACGGCCGCCGGGCCGCGTGCGGACGGTGGATTTTGGCTGGCATGCACGAGCTACCAGTCCGGTACGACGATCATTCGCCGGCTGGACTCCGTTGGGCATGTTCTTGGGGATACTCAGGTGACCGGACATGGCGACTTCGGCGGCGATCCCAGCGCAACGGCCGCCCTCAGCCCCGATGGGAGTGCCCTGTTCCTGTGGAGCCCAACGGAATCCGTCTTGACCCGGGTCGACCTGGCGAGCGGCGACATCGTCGAGGGCAAGGGCGCGACGACCGCCGCCAAGGATCCCCTCGGTTCGTTCGGGCGCTGGCTGACTCCGACCGCGCAGGCCAAGGTCCTCCTGTCGGCCGGACTTGCACTTTCGCCCGATGGCATGCGCGCGTATGCCCTGGGCATCGATCCGAACGGCGCCCAGGGTGGAGGTCCACGCTCGACCGGGGTGTTCGTCTTCGACACGGCAACGATGACCCAGCTCGACCATTGGGAATCGATCGCCGATCTCGTATCGATCGCGGTGAGCGAGGACGGCGCGTTCGTCTACGTCGCCGGTAGCCCGGAGTTCAATGGCAACGGATCGGTCACCCTTCAGTTCGCGTCGATCACGGTGTTCGATACGCAGACCGGTTCGGTCCGACTGATTGCCGGACAGCTCGGCAAGGGATTCCTCGTCCTCCCCTCGACGACGGTCCGCTGAAGCCGCGCCCATTGATCGATCGAACGGTGGCACATGAACGATGCCCCACCCAGGATGGGCGGGGCATCGAGCTGTCGGCGGCGGTGCGGCCGCGCGGGCCGCTGATCGCTACTCGGAGCGGTGGTGGCAGACCCATAGCCCGGGGATGAACTCCCAGTAGTTGCCGTCGGGCGACTCGCCGTCGTGCGGGCACGGGCGGCCGTCAGCAGAGGCCCGGAACGTGGCGATCTCCGCCGTGACGAACTTGCCATCTCCGTCGAACACCAGGAGCTGGAAGGTGTTGCCCTTCGCGAAGACCTGGGCCGGCCACTTGGCCCAGGTTCCAGGGCTGATGCAATGGCCGGCCGGGAGCCCGACCGCATCCGCGCAGCCCCAGCCGGCGGCTTCCTTCTGGGCCTGATCGGACCCACCGGCGGCCAGCGCCGTCGGGATCGTCGTCATCAACATCGCGCCTGCAAGCGCGAGAACACCGAGCATTCGTCGCATCACACAACCTCCACGGGAATCTCGTAGACCTCGGTCGTCGGGTGCCCGGCGCGCTCGTGAATGCGCATCACGGCTTCCCGGGTCGGACCGGATGACAGGCAGAAGACCTTGCCGCTCTCGGGATCCAGCCATGCACGCTCGAAGGTCATGCCCTCGTCGTCCTGGATCGCCTGGTCGCGCCCGTGGGCTTCCTGAAGTTGGGCTTCCGTCACGCCGACGAAGCCGCTGTGCACGTCCATGAATCTTGCCATCGGCAGATCTCCAACGTTCAGGCCCGTACCGTTGGCCGGTCGCCTGTGAAGACAGCCTCAGGGCGACGGGCGCGAGCGTCATCGGTCGCCTGACCGATGGGGTCCGAATTCGATGACCTATGCCGCGTCGGTTCTCGACCGAGTCCTGACTACGGGCCGAGATAGCTCGCGAGCTTCGTCTGGAGTCCCGCGGAGACGACCGCCACGCCGCCGAGAATGACGATCCGGCCGGGCTTGAGGCGCTTCAACTCGGTGACAACTGCCGGTGGAATGGTTCCTCCGGCGACGAGGAGCACCGGACCTGGACCGAGGGCTGCCGCCACGGCGCCACTGAGCGCATCCGGATAGTTATCGCCCGTCGCGATGTACACGACCGATACCCCCGGATCGAACTGGGCGGCGCTGATTGCCGCCGCCGTCGCGTATCGGTCGGATCCCGCGATGCGCGTCACGGTCCCGGCCGTGTACCCGGCGAGCGCCGCCTGGACACCCGCGGACACGACCGAGGTGCCTCCGAGGACGACGATCCTCGCCGGATTGAGCCTATTGAGCTCCGCGGCCAGCGCGGGCGGAATGCTCTCCCCCGGCACCAGGAGCATCGGACCCGGACCGAGGGCGGCAACGACGGCACCCGCCAGCGCATCAGGGAATTTCTTGCC
>JANMNF010000273.1:0-4606 GCA_031373765.1 Chloroflexota bacterium | reverse complement strand
CGGTCGGCCAGCTGCCAGGCGTTCTTCGACGACATGATCGCGAGCGGGGGGGCGGGAGATCTCCAAGCAGGGATGGAACCGATCGACGGAACGCTCGAGTTCGGTCCGTAGCCGAACAAGGCATACGACGCCGGCGGGGACCACCTCCCCGCCGGCGTTTTCTTGTTCGCCGAGGCTGCTATTGAACCGACTGCGTTCGGGATCCCCCTGGAGCGCGATCGACCGCAAATTCTTTCGACACCCAGACATCGTCGCTTGACAGGCAAGTGGTCGCTTGCCTGTCATCCGGGTCGTGGGCGATGTGTTCAAGGCGATGGCTGACGGGACCCGCCGCGCGATCCTCGACGAGTTGCAGGAACGAACCGGCCAGACATTGTTCGAGTTGTGCGTCCGGTTGACCACGAAGCACGGGCTCGGGTCGTCTCGCCAGGCCGTCTCCCAGCACCTCGATGTCCTCGAGGCAGTCGGCCTGGTCACGACCAGGCGCGAGGGCCGGTACAAGTTCCACTACCTCGACACGTCGCCCCTTCGCACCATCGTCGAGCGTTGGCACATCGATCAGTGAAGGGGATCAATCCATGAGGTTCGTCCTTGCAAGCGTCTTCGTTGACGATCAGGACAAAGCGCTGAAGTTCTATACCGAGGTCCTTGGGTTCGTGAAGAAGGCCGAGGTTCCGCTAGGCGACCACTGTTGGCTCACGGTGGTCTCGCCGCTCGATCCTGACGGGACAGAACTGCTCCTCGAGCCGGACAGCCACCCAGCCGTAGGCCCGTTCAAGGAGGCACTCGCGTCCGACGGCATTCCGTTCACGTCGTTCGCCGTTGACGACGTGAACGCCGAGACGAACCGGTTGCGAGCACTCGGGGTGAAGTTCACCCAGGAGCCTTTGCAGATGGGACCGGTGACCACCGCGGTCTTCGACGACACCTGTGGAAACCTGATCCAGATCGCGGGCAAGGCATGAGCGTGAGGAAACGCTCCGACATCGAGGATGTCCGCCACGACGTCACGGTCCGCGTCGATGCCGAACGGACCTATCCCTTCTTCCTCGAACAGTTCCCACCCTGGTGGCCGCGCAACTTCCGAACCACGAAGCCGGGGTCCAAGCTCGGGGTTGATCCTCGTCCGGGTGGGCGCTTTTACGAGTTCGAGGAACCGGGAGAAGAGCACACGTTTGCCACGCTCCTGGCCTGCGACGCCCCGAGCCGCATCGAGGTCGCATGGCACCTCAACGGCTTCGGACGGATCGATCCGGATCCGGAGCACGCCACCACATTCGAGGTCCGCTTTGTTTCCGAGGGAGCAACCCGGACCCGCGTGGAGGTGCAGCACACCGCTTTCGACCGGCAAGGCACCAAGCATGCGCGGCGGGTGCGCAACGGGATGGACAAGGTTTGGCCGATCATCTTGAGCGAGTTCGCCGCGAAGGTGGAGATGGCCTGAGCTGAGCAGGGAGACGACGGACCTGGGCTCTGGCGGTGGCGACGCCCTGATGCCCTTCCCCTCTCAGGCGAAGTCGAGGCTGCAGCCGAACGGTCGAGTCACCGCGACGCGCGGATTTCGCCCGGCGAGGACGTCGTCGAGCGCGTTGGCGAGGTCGTCGCTCGTGACCCGCTCGGGGATGCGGGCGTCGTCGAACCGGCCCTGGTACCGAACGCGGCGCTCGCCGTCGAGCAGGAAGACGTGAAACGTGCACACGGCTCCATAGGCCTTCGCGACCTGCTGGCCGCCATCCACGACATACGGGAACGTGTAAGCGTCCTCGGCGGCCCGTTCGATCATCCGCGGGTAGTCCTCATCGGGGTACAAGTGGGGATCGTTCGAGTTGATCGCCACGAGCTGGACGCCACGCGGCGCATAGTCGCGCTGCATGGCGTTCATCCGCTCGTCGTAGGCCTTGGCGGTGGGGCAGCGGTTCGAGCTGAAGATCAGGACGAGCGCGTCGCGGTCGGCGAAACTCGAGAACCCATACAAAGCGCCATCCGTCCCCAGGAGCCCCTCGAACGACGGGCCCCTGGCACCGATGGCCAGCGTCGCCCGGTCGGGCGACGCGTCGACCATGTCGAGCGGCATCACGCGGAAGCCGCCGCGAAGCGATCGGGGAACTGGGCGACGATTCCGTCGTGGAGAGTGTCGGCGACCACCATGATCTCGGTGAAGATGTCGTCGAAGGCCTTCACGTCGGCTGCCCAGTCGCCGGTGATCCGGGCAACGGCCTCGTCCTTGGTCAGCTTGAGGTGCAGGGCGAGGAGGTCAAGGACGTCCTTCTCGGGCCAGTTCGGGTTGGCCGAGGCGAGGAACCTCGCGATGTCGCCGATGTTGTTCGTCCAGCGAGCATCGTGGGTGGCGAACGCCGCGGTGTCGCCTGACTTGGCGGCGGCGACGAGGTCGACCGCGATCATGATGTGCTCCTTGAGGAGCTCGGTAAGCTTGTCGCCCCCGGCCTGCCCGTAGAAGCCGGCAACGGCGGCCCCGATGTCCTCCTGGTTCCTGAGCAGCCGGCCCGCGGCCGCGTCGGCGTCGGGTGTACCCGCGACGGCGGCGACGATGTACTCGCGGGTCCAGATGACGTGATCCGACCACAGCTTGCGCAACGCGAGTCGGACCGGTTCCGTGGAGCTTCCCATGGCGTTTCCTCCTGTTGCCTCGGACGCCCACGCCCGGTGGGTGGCACCGTCCTGGCCTCTGGGCGGGCCGCTGGAAGATCCAACTGCTCCGCTTCTAACGGTAAGGTCCGCTATCGTTACAGAGTCCCCGATGAATGTCAACTCTTTTCATAGCCATTCTTTCTGTTAGAGTCGGAGCATGACAAAGCAACTCTCTGTCGAGGACCCGGTCGGGGCACTCGCCCTCCTCGACGACCCGAAGCGCCGCCAGCTGTACCAGCTCGTGGCCGGCAGCCAGACGCCGGTCGGCCGTGACGAAGCCGCTGCGGCGCTCGGAATCAGCCGCGAGCTCGCCGCGTTCCACCTTGATCGGCTCGCCGCCGCGGGGCTCCTCGAGACGGAGTACAAACGCCTCGGTGACCGCCGAGGGCCTGGGGCAGGTCGCCCGGCCAAGCTCTACCGACGAGCGGAGCGCGAGGTGGCCGTTTCACTCCCGCCCCGCCACTACGACCTCGCGGCGGACCTTATGGCGACCACGCTCGATCGACTTGGTGGCGCGGCAGGGCAAGGTGCAGCGGCGGCCGTTGCCCGCGAGCGGGGCAGCGCCGACGGTGCGGCCGCACGCCGGAAGTCGGGAGCGCGGCCGGGGCGCCGCCGGGCGATCGTAGGCCTCATGGACGTCCTGCGCGACGCTGATTACGAACCCCAGGTCGACTCCTCAACTGGGACGCTCTTCCTCCGAAACTGTCCGTATCACGACCTTGCTGTCGCTCATCGCGATCTGACCTGCGGGATGAACCTGGCCTGGGCGGAAGGTGTCGTCGACAGTATGGGCGCCCCCATTCGCGCGGAGCTTGCCCCGGAGCCAGGCCGTTGTTGCGTCGTATTCCGGGACTCGCCCCGAGGTGCCGCTATCGGGGCGAGTCTCGGAGCTGAGCCTGTCACGACCTCCGAAGGAGACGTGGTCGCCGCCTCATCCGAGCCCATCAACGGGTGACCGGCCGCCTTGCCCTTGCGGTCCACGCTTGGTGACGGCGGGCCCCCGTAGAATTCCTGGATGAAGAAGATTGGGTTCCTTTCGTTCGGGCATTGGTCGGCATCGCCCTACTCGCGGGTGCGCTCCGGCGCGGACGCGCTGATCCAGTCGATCGAGCTCGCCGAGGCGGTCGAGGACCTGGGTGCCGATGGCGCCTACTTCCGCGTCCACCACTTCGCCCAGCAACTCGCATCGCCGTTCCCCCTCCTCGCCGCGATTGGGGCGCGGACCAAGCGCATTGAGATTGGGACCGCCGTCATCGACATGCGCTACGAGAACCCGCTGTACATGGTCGAAGACGCCGGTGCCGCGGACCTCATCGCCGGTGGTCGATTGCAGCTGGGGATCAGCCGCGGGTCGCCCGAGCAGGTCATCGATGGATTCCGATACTTCGGCCACGTACCGGCCGACGGCAGGACCGACGCTGACATGGCCCGCCAGCACACCGAGGTCTTCCTCGAGGGCCTGTCCGGTGTCGGGTTCGCCGAGCCGAGCCCATCCCCGATGTTCCCGAACCCGCCCGGTCTGCTGCGCCCCGAGCCGCACTCGCCCGGCCTGCGCGACCGGGTCTGGTGGGGCGCCGGATCACGTGCGACCGCGGAATGGACGGGCCAGCAGGGTTTGAACCTGATGTCCTCAACGCTCCTGACCGAGGACGCCGGAATGCCGTTCCACGAACTCCAGGCCGAGCAGATCCGGCTGTTTCGTGAGGCGTGGACGGCGGCCGGGCATCAGCGCGAGCCGCGGGTGTCGGTCAGTCGGAGCATCTTCGCCCTCGTGGACGATCGCGATCGAGCGTACTTCGGCCGCAACAACCAGGGTTCGGATCAGGTCGGCTACCTCGATGCGCAGACCAAGGCGATCTTCGGGCGTTCGTACGCCGCGGAGCCCGACGTCCTCGTCAAGGAGCTCGCCGGGGATACGGCGATCCAGGCGGCCGACACGCTCCTGCTGACGGTCCCG
>JANMNF010000264.1:0-2185 GCA_031373765.1 Chloroflexota bacterium | reverse complement strand
CGGTGCGTTCGGGCACCGTATTCGGGGTCCGGTCCGGTGGGATTCCTACCGCTCTGGTGCGTTCAGGTGGGTTTCTGGGCAGTACCGTTGGCGGCCCCTTGGGGGTACGTTCCTCCCGCATTCGTCGGCGCCATCAGGTTGTGGCGTCATCGGTAGTGCGCAAGCGACGACAACGCCGCTTGACACGGGGGAAAGGGTCAACATCATGAGGCCTCGGGGCATCATCGGGTCGCTCAGCGACCGTCGGCGACGGGGGATCACCCTGTCCTGGCTCGTCATCTTCGTCCTCTCGATTCTCATGCAGTACGGACTGCTGGCGAATCCCTCCTCGGCCCTCGCGGCCACCGGCCTCCAGGCCGGCACGGTCCAGGGCTTCGAGATCGACGGCGATGTTGCCTCGGGCAACGGCGCCTCGAATCCGGGGTCGATCCCCGCGGCGCTCATCGACAGCCTGTCCAATGGCGATGACTGGCGCGCCGGGGCATCCGGCATCGGCGTCGTGAACCCGGTGATCCCCGGCAGCTCGACGATCGTCCACGACCTCACGAGCAGCACCTCGGATGACGGATTCGGTGGGGGCTCGAAGGAGACCGACACCCGAACCTGGTCCTACGACCTCCACAAGGCCACCCCCAAGGACGACGTCGAGTACGCCATGGCGTACGCGAAGTTCGTCGGCGCCAGCGCGTTCTTCTATGCCGGCGCCACGCGCATCGTCAACACCGGCGACACGCACATCGACTTCGAGCTGAACCGTAACCCGTTCAAGGTCTACTCCGACGGGATCTCCAAGCCCGACCGCACGGTCGGCGACCTTCTCGTCTCGCTCGAGTTCTCGAACGGCGGCTCCGACCCGATCGTGACGGTCTACAAGGTGACCGCGGTCGCGAACTACCCGACGGGCCAGGACACGACCTACGGAACCGACATCGCGACCAGCGCTGCTGTCCACTCCGCGACGAACTTCGTCGCGCTGGCGGACCAGGGCTTCGGGGCGATCCCGGAGTTCGAGTTCGCCGAGTTGTCGATCGACCTCTCGGCCCTCGGCGTCAACACGAGCTGCCCTGGGCTGTCCAACGGCCACATCCGGACCCGATCCGGCGGCGACATCGACAGCTCGCAGCTCAAGGACAACATCCAGCCCTTCCCCATCGACCTCAACAACTGCGGCAAGATCCGCATCGAAAAGCACGCCGGCACGGACAACGGTCCGCTCCTCGGCGGTGCGACCTTCACGGTCACGAACGACCCACGACCCGGCCAGCCTGCCGGCACCTACACCATCGTTGACAACGGTGCCGGCGATTCGAACGCTGCGGTCGGAATCATCGAGATCGATCCGGCCAAGCCGGGTACCTACACGATCTGTGAGACCGTCCCGCCGGCCGGCTACAAGCTGGCCAGCCCGGCTTGCCAGCAGGCCACGGTGAACCCGAACGGGTCCGTGACGGTCAAGTTCGCCGATCCGCGAAAGACGGCCACGACGACACTCGTCACGGTCGGCGCAAATCCGACCAACGGCAGCTACGTCGTCGTTGGCCAGTCGATCTCGCTCAGCGTGACTGAAACCAACACGGGCGAGTCCGTTCTCCACAATGTCGTCGTCTCGGGCACGAACTCGTGCGCAAGTTGGACGGCGGCGGCCAACAAGAACAGCGGCGCCGGGGCCTTCACTGGCACGCTGAACCCGGGCGAGTCCGTGAACTTCAGCTGCACCTTCAGCGCTCCTAATGTCTCCGACTTCGCCTGGTCGGCAACCGCGACGGGGCTCGACGAGCTCAACGCGCAGCACGACCCGACGGGCGAGACGGTCAACGGCAACTACGACATCCTCCAGCCTGCGACGGTCCTTTCGATCGTCCAGAACGCCCCCGCCCAGGTCCATGCCGGCGACTCCGTGACGATCATCGTCAATGAGAAGAACACCGGCGAGGGCACCATCACCGGTGTCCACGTTGACGGCACCGGGTCATGCGCCGGCAACTGGGTCCCCGCCGCGGGGTTCAGTGGCACGCTCGCACCGAACGTATCGGTCAACTTCACCTGCACCTTCACGGCACCTGCCAGCGACTTCAGCTGGACGGCCGACGGCAAGGGTCTGGACCTCCTGTCCCACGCCGTACCGGCCACCAACGAGCACCAGTCGGGCAGCGTTGGCGTCGTCAGGGCCTCGACCCTGCTGACC
>JANMNF010000236.1:0-11143 GCA_031373765.1 Chloroflexota bacterium | reverse complement strand
ATAGCCCGCCCTTCATCTCAACAGACCGCATCGATGCAGGAGTGGCCCACGGTGCTGTGGTTCAGTGCAACGCTGCTCTCGGTCGCAATCGCGCTCCTGATTTTTGGTCGGATGGTCGGTGGGCAACGGGTGGTCCGCTGGGCATCCATGGCGGGCCTGGGCGTGGGCCTGTCGAGCATGGCCAATATCTTTGAGGACGGGTTCCGGATCGAGGGGTTCTTCTTCGCCTTCATCCTGGGCGTCTGGATCATGAACATCAGTCTTTTCGGGCTCACGATCGTGATCGCGCGCACATTCGGCGGTCGTGACCGCCTCCTCGCCATCATCCCGGCGGGGACCTTCGCCGGGATCCTTCTCTTCGTCGTCGCAGGCGGTCCGATCATGCTGATCACCTGGCTCGGAGCAGCGGCGGCCGCCGTATTGATGTCAGGACGCTCGCCGATCCCGCTGGCGCCCGCGACGCCCTGAGCCAGACCGTTTCGGCTCGGCCCGGCAGCAAGTCGGCAACCATCAGCCGACGCGAGCCGGAGGTTCGCCGGAGGGCCTGCGCCCCGTGCGACCGGCCCGACCCTGTGCCCGGGATCAGGCTCCTACGTACTTCGCGAGGTGCTCGCCCGTGAGTGTGGATCGGGCAGCGACGAGGTCCGCGGGCGTGCCCTCGAAGACAATCCGGCCGCCGTCGCGACCGGCACCGGGGCCGAGGTCGATGATCCAGTCGGCGTGCGCCATCACGGCCTGGTGGTGGGCGATGACGATGACCGACTTGCCTGCATCCACGAGGCGATCGAGCAGGCCGAGCAGCTGCTCGACGTCCGCGAGATGGAGGCCGGTGGTCGGTTCGTCGAGGACGTAGACGTCGCCCTTTTCCGCCATCTGGGTCGCCAGCTTGAGCCGCTGTCGCTCGCCGCCAGACAACGTGGTCAGCGGCTGACCGAGCGTCAGGTACCCGAGGCCGACATCGGCCAGCCGGGTCAGGACGGCATGCGCGGCCGGCGTTCGCGCGTCGCCGGCACCGAAGAATGACTCCGCCTCCGCGACCGACATCGCGAGCACCTCGCTAATATCGCGTCCACCGAAGTGGTATTCCAGAACCGATGCTTGGAACCGCTTGCCCTCGCACTCATCGCACACGCTGGCAACGCCGGCCATCATCGCGAGGTCCGTGTAGATGACGCCGGCACCATTGCACGTTGGGCAGGCCCCTTCCGAGTTGGCGCTGAACAGGGCGGGCTTCACGCCGTTGGCCTTCGCGAACGCGGTGCGGATCGGGTCGAGCAGCCCCGTGTACGTGGCCGGGTTACTGCGTCGCGAGCCTCGGATCGCCGTCTGGTCGACCGCCACGACGCCGTCCCGTCCGGCCACCGAGCCGTGGATGAGCGAGCTCTTGCCGGACCCGGCTACACCCGTGATCACCACGAGCACGCCAAGTGGGATGTCCACATCGACGTCCTGGAGGTTGTGAGCGCTGGCGCCGCGCACTTCCAACGCGCCCGACGGTGTCCGCACGGCCGACTTCAGTGCCGCGCGATCATCGAGATGCCGCCCGGTGATGGTGTCGCTGCGTCTGAGTTCCTCCACGGTCCCCTCGAAGACTACCTCGCCACCGGCGCTGCCGGCACCGGGCCCGAGGTCAACCACGTGCTCAGCAATCGCGATGGCCTCGGGCTTGTGCTCGACGACCAGAACCGTGTTGCCCTTGTCCCGCAATCGCAGCAGCAGGTCGTTCATGCGAGCGATATCGTGGGGATGCAATCCGATCGTCGGCTCATCGAAGATGTACGTCACGTCGGTGAGCGAGGAGCCGAGATGGCGGATCATCTTGGTTCGCTGGGACTCGCCGCCCGACAGCGTCCCGGTGGGCCGATCGAGGCTGAGATAGCCCAGCCCGATCTCGACGAAGGAGTCGAGCGCGTGCCGCAGCGTGTCGAGCAGCGGGGCCACCGAAGCGTCATCGATCCCGCGAATCCACTCGGCGAGGTCGTTGATCTGCATCGAACAAGCCTCGGCGATGTTGATCCCGTGGATCTTCGAAGACAGGGCGACCGGATTGAGCCGCGTGCCACCGCAGTCAGGACAGGTGGTGAAGGTCACGGCCCGCTCGACGAACGCCCGGATGTGCGGCTGGAGCGTGTCGACGTCCTTGGACAGCATCGATTTCTGGAGACGCGGGATCAATCCCTCGTAGGTCAGGTTGATGCCCGAGACCTTGATCTTGGACGGCTCCTTGTGCAGGAGATCGTGGAGTTCGGTCTTCGTGTAGGCGCGGATCGGCTTGCGAGGATCGAAGTAGCCGGAACCCAGGAAGATGCGGCCGTACCAGCCCTCCATGCTGTAGCCGGGGATCGTGATCGCGCCGTCGGCCAGCGACTTCGAGTCGTCGTAGATCTGGGTCAGATCGATGTCGGTGACGCTGCCCATGCCCTCGCAGCGCGGGCACATGCCGCCCTGGTAGACGACATTGCGGACGACGATCCGCTCGCCCTTGCCCTTGTCCACGTTCATCGCCCCGCTCGCGGTCCGCGTCGGCACGTTGAACGAGAACGCCGTCGGTGGGCCGACGTGGGGATCCCCGAGGCGGCTGAACAGGATCCGCAGCATCGCGTTGGCATCGGTGGCGGTGCCGACCGTCGAGCGCGTGTTGGCGCCCATCCGCTCTTGGTCCACGATGATCGCGGTCGTCAGCCCGTCGAGGACGTCGACCTCCGGCCGCGCCAGCGTGGGCATGAACCCCTGCACGAAGGCGCTGTACGTCTCGTTGATCATCCGCTGCGACTCCGCGGCGATCGTGTCGAAGACGAGCGAGCTCTTGCCCGAGCCCGAGACGCCCGTGAATACCGTGAGCCGGCGCTTGGGGATCAGGACGCTGATGTCCTTGAGGTTGTTGACGCGAGCACCCTGGACGCGGATCAGATCGTGGCTGTCGGCAACGTGCGGCGCGGGCGTGGAACGGCCGGTCATGGGTGCTCCTGGAGTCGTGGGCGCAACGGCCAGTTGGATCGTCCCGCCAGGGCGAACCGCGAGGCTCCACGAAGGTCATTCTAGATGCGGCTTGAGGATCTCGATCCGTATCCGTCTGGCGATCGAACGGGCTCGGCGAGGGCTACAGTACCTGCGTGAGTGAGACTGACGCCTCCGGAGGTGTTCATCTTGAGTACCGCCTCCGACCGGGTGAGCGGGTCCTGTATTCGCTCCTTTTCGGTCGCCAGTATCGGGTTCTCGGTCCGCTCGGCGCGGTGCTTCTTGTCCTGGGCATCCTTCAGGTCGCTCCCGACTGGACCTGGGTTCTCGTGGTTCTCGGTCTCTATTTCCTCTTTGGGTTTGTCTGGATTCCCTTCAATACCAGCCTCCGGTCAAAGCCGATCACACTCGATGTCACGGCGGAGGGGATCGACGTCGACGCTGGCAGCATGCGCGGTAGCTTGTCATGGGGCACGGTTCGCCGTACGAGGCGCGCTGGTGGCGCATTCGTCGTAGAAATGGCACCGGCCGGGACTATCGCGATACCTCTTCGGGTCTTCTCAGGACAAGACCTGCTGATCCTCGAGAACATGGTTGCCTCGGCGCGCACCCCAAACCCAGCGACAGCGGTCCGTGCGATGCACGCGACGGACGATCCCGCACTGATGCGTGTGCGGCATGAACTCCGTCTGCAAGATGCAGCGCTCGCGATGTGGCTCAGGCCGATCACGCTGGTGCCGTTGATCGCAGGGGCTGCCATCCTCCTCGCCGGGATCTGGGGGTCGTTCATATCGCCGGACGACCCGATCGCATCGGTGGCGGTACCGCTCGTGATCCTGGGCCTCATCTTCCTGGCCATGCCTGTCTGGGGCACAGCATGGCGCCTGTATCAGGGCGGAGGAATGCGAGCAATGACCGCACGGTACGAGATCGAGATCGGTGCCGAAGGGTATCGGGCAAGCCTCGGCAATGTGGACGCGTGGACACCGTGGAGTTCGTTCCAATCGGTTCGATGCGTTGGGCGCATGTACCTCTTCCGCGCACGGGGGTCGCGCGCCGAAGTGGTCATCTCGGCTCGCGCGTTCACTCCGGCGCAACTTGATGCCTTCACGGACATCCTCCGAAAGCGCGGGCTGCGGGGCGCTTGATGGATCGGCCTTTTCGAGGTGCCGAGGTGGGCAACAGTCGAGCCATGGCCGTCGAACGCGACTGTCGGTGCGGACGGGAGGCCTACGAGCCAGGGGATGGCGAGGGCGCTGGCTGGAAGGTGCACGCCTGGTTGGGTACGAAATCTGCGTTGAATCGGACGTCGCCCAGTGGCCCGAGAGTGACCCGCGTTGAGCACTCGTCGCGCGGCGGGCCGGCCGAGCCACCGTTGTAGCTCGCCAGCCAGACCGTGATCGAGTAGTCACCGGCGGGCAGGACGAGCGGTCCCGAGCCGTATCCCCCACCGAAGGTCGTGACGTCCTGTGCTCCTGACGAACCGCCTGACACCAGGCCCTCGTAGACGGCCGCGCCATCGGCGGGCTCCACCCGATAGAAGGCAAATGTCTCGCCCAGACAACATTCGAGTCCGTGGACGGTCGCCATCGGCCACAAGCGTGCCGGCTGATAGTCCGCATCCAGTTGGAGGCGGTGACTGTCGATGATGGTCCCCGTGGCGTCGTCGAGGAGCCAGACCATCTCAGGTCGGGTTTCCCGAGCATCCGACGCAACGGCCTGCCCGAGCGATCGCACGAGCCATACGACGTTGTCGCCAGCGAAGTTCCAGCGCGGGTCGACGGTGGCGATATCGCCGGCCCGGAAAGGAGCCCCGGTCAACGGATCGTCGCCGAGCCCGAGGGCGGCCGCAGCCTGCGCGAGCGTCATCCTGGGTGTGATCGTCCTACCCGAGGATTGGTCGCCGGTCTGCGGAGCTGTCGGCGGAACGTCGTGACCCTCCGCCCAGGCGATCCGGTCGACGACGAAGGCGCTCGCGCATTGGGCACGGGTCGAGGCGGTGCATTGCCATTGCCTTGCGTCGCCCGCGTGACCGATGAGCACGAGCGCGGCTGGCTCTCCCGATCCGCCCCCCGTCAGCCAGGACCGCGCGTCTCCACTCGTTTCGCTCATGGAGAAGGGCGCCAAGTTTGTTCCGGAAGGCTCGCTGCAGCTGATGCCATTGGTTCCCTCTGGTTGGCACATCCGAGCGCTGGCGCTCGTATCCGTGAAGGCGACGAATTCGCACCAGCCCTCGAGCGGGCCGATGTACCGACCCGAATATGGGCAGGATGGGCTGAACGCGTCGAAGTAACCGGCGACGGCAACGGCCTGACCGTCGAGCTTGCCCGCTTGCAGCAGCGCGTCGGCATTGGCAACGCTGATGACCGGCAGGCCCGCAACCTCCGCTGGGAACTTCGCGTCCGGCGGTCGGCTTATGGGCTGGGTTGAACCACTGGCAGGCGGAGTCGAAGGTTGGCCGGTTCCGGTCGGCGTTGGCGCGTTCAGGAAGATGCCGACGGCTACGACCGCTACCACGAGCCCGGCGACCGCCAGCCGCACCCATGTGCCCGCTGATGCAATGGCCCATCGGCGTCGAGACTCCGATGCCGCCGTTGGCCAGCGCAGATCAGTGGGCACGGAGACGTCGGCTCGGCTGCGCACGTAGGCGCGAATGCGCTCTTCTTCGCTCACAGGGTCTCCTCCGCGGTCAATGCAGCCCGCAGGCGCTCGACGCCGGCGTGGATACGCGACTTGACCGTCCCATCGGGCACCGAGAGGACGGCCGCTACCTGCGGGACGGACAGGTCGAACGTGTAGTGAAGGGCAAGCGCGATCCGCTGCTCACCGGGCAGCGACTCGAATGCCCGATCCAGCCGGTCGCGCTCGGCGAAGACCGTCGATCGATCATCCACGCGGCCCTCCGGCAAGGTGCTGACGGCGACGAAGCGCGGGCGGCTTCGACGCGCACGCAAGTACTTGCGACTGCGGTTGGCGACGATGGCATGGAGCCACGGTCGGACCCGCTGAGGATCGCGCAACCGGGCGAAGCCGCGCCATGCGTCGAGCAACGATTCCTGGGTCACATCGCGCGCATCCGACTCACCAACGATTGCGGCCGCGGCACGGTACATCTCGTCCACCCACGGGGCGACGAGTCCCTCGAAGGTCGGCGTCACGCTTGACGCGTCAGCATCGCGAGGCACGATCGTCGTATCCATTCACCCTATAGATCCGCGACGGTCAGGTTTCGTTCGACTATTCGGTCGTCACGGCTGTTCGTCGACCACGGCGATGCGGATACGCTTGTTGATTCGGCCCTTGGACTCGTAGCCCTGGACCCGGATCTGGCCGACTTCGCGGGTGTTGGCGACGTGGGTCCCCCCGTCCGCCTGGAGGTCGAGCCCGACGATCTCGATGGTCCTGATCTCCTCGATCCCGGGCGGCAGGAGGTTGATCTTCGTCCGGATGAGATCGGGGATCGCGAAGGCCTCGTCGCGTGGCAGGACGTTGACACGAACGTCGCGCGCGGCCGCGAGCTCGGTGTTGACCCGCGCCTCGAGCTCATCGACGAGTTCGCCGGTCATTCGCTCGAATTCGAAGTCCATCCGTCCCGCTCCGGGCTCCATGTTGCCGCCGGTTACGAGGGCCCCGTAGTCCCGCCACACGACCCCGCACAGGGCGTGGAGCGCGGTATGGGTCCGCATCAGGGCGTGCCGGCGCGCCCAGTCAAGGTCGATCCGGACGATGTCCCCCACCGTCGGCGGCTCCGCCTCGGGATCGAGTTCATGGACGATCTCGCCCTCGACCTTGCGGGCGGCCACGACATTCCAGGAGCGCCCATCGGAGGCGCGGAGGATCACGCCGCGATCTGAGGGTTGCCCGCCACCACCGGGATAGAAGGCGGTCTGATCGAGGATCACGGTCGGAGGACCGGCCAGGTCGAGCGCAACGACGCGCGCATCGAGGGATCGCGCATAAGCGTCCGTGTAGCAGACCTGAAGGTGCATCGCAGGAGCGTAGCGCGAGCCGCCCCGCAGCATCAGGTAACCGGCAGATAAGCGGCCATCGGTAGGCTGCGGGCAAGTCAATAGTGCTGGTGCGGACGGGCGGGTTGCGGAGGGGACCGGTCCGGTCCTGGTGACTTGGCTTACCCCAAAGGTCAGGGGGCCACTAGTACTTTGGCTTCATTGAGGGCACGCATCGGGATGAGCAGGATGGACTTCCGATCAAGCAATCGGATGACCTGACTACAAAGCACGGGAGTGCCCACACCATGAAGAATCGAATGACTCGGGCCTGGAAGCTCGCTCTCACCATCGCTCCGCTTGCGGCGATTGCCCTCGTCGAAGCCGCGATGAAGCGCTGGTAAACACAGCACATCACACACTCGACCGGCACCCTCCTGCCGGACGAACACCGTAACGAGACCCGGATCCTCCTCCGGGTCTCGTTCGTTTTCCGGGCGATCGAAACCGCCCGTCGAGGGCGCAGCAGTCAGACGCGTCGAAGTTGCGGCTCAGCGGCTGCGGGTCAGCGGCTCCTCGCCGGCACCAGGTCGAGGCGGACGGCGACCATTGCGGCCTCCACGCGTCCGGACACCGCGAGCTTCGAGAGAATGTTCCCCACGTGGACACCGACGGTCTTCTGGCTGATGAACAGGCGCTCGCCGATCTCCCGGTTGGTCCGTCCGAGCACGATCTGACCGAGCACTTCGCGCTCGCGGTTCGAGAGACCGAAGGCGGCGTCCGCCGGTGATTCGGGCGGTCCAACGAAGTCTGCCGCGATACCGTGCTCGCCGACACCAAGCGAAGCACGGTCACCCCGCCGACGACCTCGCGCGGGATCGCCAGCATCGACCACCTCGGACGGATGGCTCATGCCGTTCCGAGCGGGGCCTCCGGGCACGGCGTCGGTGATCGATCCGGAGGCCTCGTTGCCGGACACCTTCTCAGGCTCCTCAATCAGCGCTCCGGCAGGTGACGGCGGAATGGTGATCAGGGCGCGCCGGGCGAGCGTCTCGAGCTCGCGGAGCAGTGGCTCTGCTCCGAGTTCGCGAGCGATCCGGACCGCCTCGAGAAGCGGGGCGCGCCCAGCTGCCCGACCAACTCGCGCGTCCACAGCCGGCAGCGCCGCCTCGGCCTGTCGCCATCGCGCTCGTGCTACCTGATAGGGATTGCCAACCACTTCCCAGTCGCGAGCAACCGCGTCCCAGACAGCCGGGATGTCGTTGCCATGGAGCCGGGCCGCGAACGCGCGCGCGGTCGCAAGGTGTGCTTCCGCCTCGCCTCGACTCACCGCGTCCGACGGGACGCCACTGGACCGCATGGCTGTCTTCGCCTCGTGCAGGACCACACCGGCCCGCTCGCGAGCCGCGGCAACGTCCGAGATGGCGCGTCGCTCATGCGCGTCTGCGACGATCACGGCCTGAACCTCGAGGTACGTCGCGGCCATTCGGGCGACGAGGACCCAGTCCTCCGTCGTTCGTACCGCCGACCAACCGAGTTCTGCCGCGCTCGCCGCGTCGCCGAGGTCACCACGCCACATCGCGAATGACGCGGCCGCGCGGCTGGCTGGCACGACTGACTGCGGGTCTGGAGCACTGCGGAGGTCGAGCAGGCGGCGACCGAGCATGCGTGCCGCGAGCTCCCCGGACGTCGACTCGACCTCGAGCATGGCCGACGTGACGGCCGCATCGGCAAACGCGTCCGCAGCGGCGCTCCATTCCAGGGCGGTTCGAATCGCGGCGCGTGCCTCGGCCCATCGCCCCGTCAGGAAGAGCGCTTCAGCGACGTTCCCTCGCAGCGTGTTGCCGTAGACCGTATCGAGGCCGAACTCGCGGGCACGGTCGAGCGCCTCGTTCGTGGCGTCGATCGCCTCAGCGCCGCGGTGGAGCAGCGTCAACGCCGTCGTGAGGTTGAGGACCGCCCGGAAATAGTCGTCCGCCTCGCCGACCTCGAGCGCGATGTCCCGGGCTGATTCGAGCAGCCCGACAGCACGGGCCGGATCCGAACTCCAGGCGCGACCGATCCCGAGGGTGCAGGTCGCGTGGCCCTCCACCGACCGACCTGACGGGCCGGCGCGACGTGCGGCCTCGATGGCGTCGTTGGCAACGGTTTCCGCCTCGCCGAACGTTCCGAGGAGCATCAGCGTCTGCGCAAGCGCAGCCAGCGCCTGCGCGCGCAGCAGGTGGGCGTCGGCCGGGACCATGCTCGCTGCGCGGCGATGTTCAGCGAGCGCCCGGTCCTGATTCCCGAGGGTTCGCTCGACACGCCCGCGTCGTTCATGAATCCCGACGAGAACCTCCGCGTCCCCACGTTCGTTGAACGACATGCTCGCCGCTTCGAGATAGGACGCGGATCGGTCCGGGAACCCGGCGGCGGCCGCAACGTCGGCGGCCGTGATCAGGAGCTCGGCAGCCTGCCGATCCGCCCCGTCGGAAGGGTCGAGCTCCATGGCGAGCTCCAGGGCTGCAAGGCGATCCGCTTCCGCTCCGCGCTCTTCGGCCTGATCGGCGATCTCGAGCAGGGCGCCCCGCGCCGCCTGGAGGTCATGCGCGGCCAGGGCGTGATGAGCGCGGGAAGCGGCGCCCGAGCCCGCGACGCGCGCCAGCGTGCGGTGAATGTTGCGCCGCTCGACCGGAAGCAGGTCCTCCTCGATCGCTCCGGCGATGAGCTCATGCCGGATCTCGAGCGCGCCGTCGTTGGACTGGATCACGAACCCATGCTCGATGGCCTCGTCCACACCGGCATGCAGGTCGGCGTCGAGCCCATCGGCTCCGCGGCGCGGGTGCGTCGACGATCGACCGGGCAGCCGGTCTGCCGATCGTTCCAGCTCGTCGGCCATCGCCTGGAGCGCGGGCCGCTCAACTGGCTGCCTGATCAATGCGAGGAGGTGCACCACACGCTGACACTCGACGGACCGAATCGCCAGGCGGGCCGCCACCAGCCCGCGGATCGACGTCCCGAGCGACACCCCGGCGAGATCACGTCGCGCGGCGAGGACCTCCTCCGCCAGGAGCGGGTTCCGGCCAGAGCGCTCCAGGGCGAGGAGCAGCAACGCCGCCGTGGGTTTCTGGCCCTCGATTTCCGTGATGAGCTGCGCAAGCTCGTCTCTGACCATCGGTCCGAGCTCGAGACGATTCGGCGGGTCGGCCGTGTCGGCGATGGCCGCGAGATCCGCAAGGACCGAGGGATCGACGCGGCCCGGATCCGTCGCGTAGGTGGCCACGAAACAGATGCGATCCGGCCGGCTGACTCGGGCAAGGAACACCGCGAGTGACCGGGTGGCGGCATCGGCCACGTGCATGTCCTCGAGCACGAGCAGGACTGGCTGGAGGAATGCCGCTCGCTCAAGGACGCCGAGCACGGCCTCGGCCACCCAGGCCGCCCGCCGATCCGATCCGACGCGAAGATCAGGTCCCGCGGTCCGGATCGCGATGAGGTCCGGCAGCAGCATCCGGAGGGCATCCGCCCCAGGCCCGATGACGCGTCGCAGCTCGTCTTCATCAAGCTGCTCGAGGAATGAGCGGAGTCCCAGGATCACCGGCGCGTACGGCTCGAGCGACTGGCCCGGGTAGGCGCGCCAGCGCAGGACCGTGAAGGGTTCGGTCAGGCGTCCGACTCGCAGGATGCTCTCGTCGATCAACCGGCTGACGCCGCTTCCGCCGGGCCCGGTGATCAGGAGGCGCGGCCCGTGCCCTTCGGCGGCGGCCTCGAGGGCAACCGCAATCTGGGACAGCATGCGGTCACGTCCAATGAAGCGCGCACTCGAGATTCGGGCCGGCATCACCGACATCGTGCCACACCCGATCAACAGCGATCCGATACATGGCGCGGCAAGCATCGCTAGGCTGGCGCGATGGTCGATCCACGTCCGGTTCCCCACCCTCGAAATCACCTGAACGAGCTGTCAGGCGAAGAGTGGCTCTATTTCACCAAATCCCTCTGGTCGACCGCATACCCCTCCGAACTCGGTCATGCCGCTCGACGGCAGCACGGTGCGAACAAGCCGCCTCGCCTGATGGCCAAGCTAATCGAGTTCTTCACCGTCGGCGGCGAGACTGTCCTCGACCCATTTGCCGGCGTCGGGGGGACGCTCCTGGGGGCCGCCATTGCGCGGACACCGCGGCGTGCAATCGGCATTGAACTCTCGCCCCGTTGGGCCGCCGTCTACGACGACGTGGTCGCCGCCGCCGCCTCGGAGC
>JANMNF010000197.1:0-1983 GCA_031373765.1 Chloroflexota bacterium | reverse complement strand
GATCCGTTCGGCGCTTCGACCCACGGTACCGGTCAGGTCCTCTTGGCCGTTCTGGACGCGGGGATCCGACACATCGTCCTGGGGATCGGCGGCAGTGCGACCAGCGATGGAGGGCGCGGGATCCTCGAGGCACTCGGGGCTCAGGTGACGGATCTTGACGACGATGTCGTGCTCATCGATCTGGCGGGGCTCGACCCACGACTCGCCGCCGTCGAGCTCAGGATCGCGTGTGATGTCAGCAACCCGCTTCTGGGCGAGCACGGTGCGGCGGCCACATACGGACCGCAGAAGGGCGCGGATGCGGTGGCCGTACTGGGGTTGGACGCGCGGCTCGCAGGCTGGGCGGATGGCCTCGATGCGGCCACAAGAAAGCATGAGCGGGAAACCCCCGGCGCCGGGGCGGCGGGTGGGACTGCGTTCGGATTGCTGTCCGTGCGCGTGTGGTTCCGTCTGCTTGAACTGGTGCCGGGCGTGGATCTGGTGGTCGAGGAGACCGGCCTTCGCGATCGGCTGGCCGGCGCGGACCTGGTGATCACGGGAGAGGGGCGGATCGATGCCCAGACCGCGTTCGGCAAGACCGCGATGGGCGTGGCGCGCCTGGCCAGGGACGTCGGCGTTCGGTGCGTGGCCGTCGGCGGTGGCGTCGAACCCGAAGGAAGAGCCGCGCTCGAAGCTTTCAGCGTGACCGTCGTCCCGGTCTGGGAGCAGCCCGTCTCGCTGGCCGAAGCGATGGCCGCGGGAGCTGCACCGCTCGTCGAGTGCGGCGCGAGGATCGCAACCACCTTCTCAGACTTTGACTAAGTCCCGGACTAAGTCCATGATCCGGTCGTGAGCACCACCGTCAACATCCACGAGGCGAAGACCCACCTCTCACGGCTCCTCGAGCAGGTTCGGAATGGCGAGGAGGTCGTGATCGCGAAGGCCGGCAAGCCGGTGGCCCGGCTCGTGGCGATTCAGGTCCGGCCCGCGCACCGCACTCCCGGGATGGACAAGGGGAAGGTGATCATTCACCCGGATTTCGACGATCCCATTCCAGAATGGGATCCGGACTACATGCATCCCGGCGATCCGATGCGCGCCACCTTCAAGTGAGGGCCCTGCTCGACACGCATGCGTTCCTCTGGTGGGTGCTCGATGACCCGAAGCTGTCATCCGAATGTCGCCGAATTCTCGATGATGGAGCCAATGACATCCTCGTGAGCGCGGTCAGCGCCTACGAGTTGGCTTACAAGGCAAACCATGGTCGGCTGACCCTTCCCGAAGACCCGGATGTCTACGTTCGAAGTCGGCTCGCATCCAACGGGCTCGAAGGGCTTGCGATCCAGATGGGCCACGCCCTGCGCGCGGCGAGTCTCCCCCTGATCCACCGAGACCCATTCGACCGATTGCTCGTGGCGCAGGCGCAGCTCGAAGCCGTACCAATCATCACCGCCGATCCCGCGATCGCGCAATACGACGTCGAGGTCATCTGGTAGTGCTGCCACGATCGCGGTCTACGGGAGCGACCGACCTGAGTGCCGCCAGTGCGACGCAGACAAAGAAAGCGGTCGCGAAGAAGCGCAAGAAGCGCCGCACGCCGGATCCCGGCAGGACATGGGCCCGTCGCCTGGACCGCACCCGCCCGAACCTGGTCGCGGATGTGCTTGCCGGCCTCGCGACCATCTACGGCCATCAAACCTGGGAGCGGCGCCTGGACCCGACCAGTGAGCTGATCCTGACGATCCTCACCCAGAACACGGCCGATACGAATGCAGAACAGGCCTTCGAATCGCTCCGGGACGCGTATCCGTCCGGACTCGCCGCGGAGCGCCACATCCCCGGACCCGGGTGGGGCGGCGAGGGTCTGTCCGATGGCGCCCCGCCGGACTGGGCTGCCGTCGAGTTTGCGCCGGTCCAGGAACTCGTCGACGCCATTCGACACGGCGGGCTGGCCAACCAGAAGGCTCCGCGGCTCCAGTCGACGCTGCGCTCGATTCGCGAGGC
>JANMNF010000111.1:0-4262 GCA_031373765.1 Chloroflexota bacterium | reverse complement strand
TGGCTACAGTCGGGCCGTCGTCATCGGCGACACCTGCTGGGTGGCCGGGACCACCGACCCGAGCGGTGACCATCCGGATGATCCGGCCGGCCAGGCTCGCGCGGCGCTCGGAATCATCGAGAGGGCCCTAGCCGAGGTCGGGTTCAGCCTCAGAGACGTCGTGCGATCCCGGATGTATGTGACCGACCCGACGCATGCCACGGCCGTTGCCGAGGTTCACGGCGAGGTCTTCCGCGACATCCGACCGGCCGCCACGCTGGTGGTCGTTGCCGCGCTCATCGAGCCGGAGCTCCTCGTCGAGATCGAGGTCGACGCCGTCCGCTCCTGGATCAGGCGATGTTCGCGGCCCGTGCCAGCGCGGCGATGACCGCGGCCGCGACGAGGCCGACAAGTAGGCCGCGGCGCATCGCGACGAGCGCAATGCAGGCGGCGACGGCGAGCCATTCGATGCCGACGTTGAGCGACGGGTGGCGCGCGGCGTCGATCGCGATCATCGTGTTGACCGCCGCGAGGGCTGCAAGGATCGCCGGTCCGACGAGGCGCACGTACTCGCGGGCGACCAGCGGCAGGCGGTGGATCCCGGGAGCCAGCAACGGAACGGCGCGCCATGGGTAGGTGACCGCTCCCATGAGCAGCGCGAGCCAGACGAGTTCGGTGCTCATGACCGCGGCTCGGGACTCGGGCTCTGCCCATCCGGCCCGAACGGTTCGTCGATCGAGCTCGGATCGCGGTCCTGCGATGGATCGTCCATCTGGGGGGTGAAGACGATCACGGCCTCGTGCGGACGATCGCCTCGGCCCCGTGGCGTGATCATGCCGACCGCCGGCCCGAGAAGGCCTCCGGCGATGATGCCCGCGGCGGGATCCCAGGCGAGCCCGACGCCCACCGCCACGACCGCCCCGACGACGGCCGCAACGAGTTCCCGACGCCCGGTGATCAGTCCGACAGCGAGCCCCGCCATCGCCGCGGGAAAGATGACGTCGAGTCCGTAGCGAGAGGGATCCGGGATCTGCCCGCCGACGATCACGCCGGCAAGTGTTGCGAGGTTCCAGGGAATGAACACCGTGACGATGGCCGCCCACCAGTACCCGGCCATGTCGGCGCGACCGATCCGCCGGAAGTGGGCGATCGTCAGGGCAAAGGACTCATCCGTCAGGACATGGGCCATCAGCGCCCGGACCGGTCGGGGCTGATCGACGAGGTACGGGGCCAACGCGGCGCCGTACAGGAAGTGGCGTGCGTTCAGGAACGCGGTCAGCACCAGGACCGCGGTCCACGAGAACCCGCCGAGGACGTAGCCGACTGCCGCAAATTGCGCGGCGCCCGCAAAGACCAGGACGGACATCCCGCTGGCCTCGATCGGCGAGAAGCCCGCCGCCCGCGCCGCAAGCCCATACACCAGGCCGAATCCGATCGCGGTGGCGATGATTCCGATGCCATCGACGCGCAGTTGTCGACGTGAAGCGGCAACTTCCGCATCCGTGGCGGATGTGCGCGGCTCCGGCGGGATCGTCAGCGCAGGAAGGTTTTCGCGCACGTTCCGTCGCACACGACGAACAGCGCGTGGAGGTCTCGGGCGTAGCCGGCGGCATGCAGGTAGCCCGGGCACCCGGTCGACGGGCACTTCCAGACCCACCAGCGTTCGCGAATATCGAGCGGCGTGGTCTCGGCACCCAGTGTGGCGGCCAGACCTTCACGCGCCGAAACCAGCGCGGCGATCGCCGCGGCGCGGTCCGCGTTGGTCTCGCTGGAATAGGGGTAACTCTGGCCGACGTTCGAGGTCACCGAATCCTCCGGACTGCCGCTGTGCGGGCAGCGGAGTATCGCATATGAGGCACCCCGAAAGGTCTCACCAGACGGCCGGGAGCCCGGTGCTCCGGGGGTCGGTGGTCGCCGCAACGGACCCGGCATCGGCCGACGGGCCACCGTCGATCAGCTCGATGGCGTGCTCGTGGCCGAGCCCCCCGTCGAACGGCTCGGTTCGATGGACCAGGTGGCCCATGCGCTCGAGCGTCTCGAGGACCCCTGGCTCGAAGCGCGGCTCCGCGCGGACGGCATCCGGCGGCGCGAAATGATCGGCCGATTCGACGAACCAGCGCGGCGCCGCGACACCGGTCTGGATACCCACGCCCCCATCAACGAGCGCGCTGACGAGCTGAGCGTGAATCTGCGGCTGGGCATCGCCGCCCATGGATCCGGCGACGATCCAGGGGTGGTCCGGCTCCTTGAACAGCATGCCCGGCAGCAGCGTGTGGAGCGTGCGCTTGCCGGGTTCCAGCACGTTCGGATGACCTTCATCAAGGGAGAAGTAGCTGCCCCGGTTCTGGTAGTGGATGCCGGTAACCGGATCAACGACGCCGCTTCCGAAGCCGAGATAGTTCGATTGAATGAGGCTGACCGCATTGCCGTCCGTGTCGACGACGCCGAGATAGATCGTCCCGCCGCCTCGACGATTGGCGGACGGAACGGGAACCGACGCCCGGTCAGGCGAGATCTTCGCGGCCAACTCGCTGGCATAGCCCTTGTCCAACAGCCGAGCGATCGGAATGGCGTGTCGCTCCGGGTCCGTCAGGTGCCGGTCACGATCGGCGATGGCCAGCTTCGCCGCCTCGATCATGCGATGAATCCAGCGTGCGTCCGTGGGGCCCGTTGGTCCGAAGGTTCCTGGATCCGGCGCGCCTCCGGCCTCGATGATGTTGAGGATCTCGAGCGCGACCAGGCCCGATGCATTTGGCGGATGGGTCGTGACCCGCACGCCGTGGTACGTCGTCTCGATGGGCACGGTCCATGTCGAGGCGTGTGTCGAGAAGTCCGCAGTAGTGTGCGATCCGCCCAGGTCCGACAGGAACCGGGCCTGACGTTCGGCCAGGCTGCCGTCGTAGAAGGCCCCGAGGCCCTCATCGACAAGTCGCGTGAGCGTGGCCGCGAGCGACGGGAGACGGACGCGCTCGCCCGCGATCCAGGGCCGATCGTTCGGCCGATAGACCTCGCGGAACCCCGCGTTCCGCCCGACGGCCTCGTCAACCAGTGGCGCCATGCGCTCCACGGCATCGATGAATCCGGGCCACGCCGGGAAGCCGCGACGGGAGAGCTCGATCGCGGGCGCGAGCAGCGCGTCAAGCGGTAGTCGACCGAATTGGGCATGGGCATCCGCCCAGGACCGCACGGCCCCGGGCACGGTGACCGACAGCGGACCGCGCAGCGGGATGGCCGTCAGACCTCGAGAGCGAAGCGCCGTGGCATCAACGCCAGCCGGTGCGCGGCCTGATCCGTTCAGCCCGACCTGGCGCCGCTCGGCCGCGTCCCAGATCAACCAGAACGCGTCTCCGCCGATGCCACAGCCGCTCGGCATGACTACCGCGAGGACAGCGTTGGTGACGATCGCAGCGTCGACCGCGTGGCCGCCCTGGCGAAGGGCCATGAGCCCGGCCGCGGTGGCCAGGTGATGTGGGGCCACGACCGCCCCATGCGTACCTCGGGCCAGCGGAACGGGCACCCATGGCGATTCAGTGCCGTGGGTCAAGTGGGGTCACCCAGGACAGCCGGGGCTCCGGGCCCGAAGTAGTGCTCCATGCCGCGCAGGCGAGACAGGGGCACGAGCGCGAGGATCAGTAGCCCGCCTGTAGCCAGGAGGAGGCCGTCCATGCCGAGCCCGTCGGCCACGACTCCGCCGATCAGGCTGCCGCCGATCTGGCCGACGGCCAGGAAGACAGAGTAGAGGCCCATGATCGCCCCGCGATCGGCCGGGAACTGCTCGCTGACATCGGCCAGGAGACCGACCGCTGCCGGAGTCGCTCCGGCAAGCAGGAAGAGGCCCACAGCGAATCCGAGGGCTGCCACCACGATGGCGCCGGCGACAAGGGTGGAATCACCGGCCCCGAACCCGGCGTGGTTGACGACGAGGCCGGCCACGACGAGACCGAGGCCGCCGAAGACACCGAACAGGATGATGGTGGTTCGACGGAACCGATCGAACCGATTGCCCCACCACCAGATCCCGGTCCCGAAAACGATCGCGATCACGATGGCCCCGAGTGTGATCTGCTCCGCCGAGAATCCCTGGAGCAGCCACTGATCCGGAAAGGCCGGGTTCCGCTTCGAGAACTGGAAGAGGGACTGGCTGAACCAGAGTCCGATCGAGGCGTTCACCGCGATCCAGGTCGGGGCCAGGAGCAGCACGTGCGAGCTCCTGATGAGGCTGAGGTACCGCCCAAGCGCGTTGTCACTCGCGGGACGCGGCGCCGGCATGGCATCGGCGGAGG
>JANMNF010000080.1:0-10394 GCA_031373765.1 Chloroflexota bacterium | reverse complement strand
TGAGGGTCGCCGGATCCGCGCCGATGGATCGGAGGTGCTCGTCGTTGATCTCGCGGAGACGCGCGAGCGGGACGAACGGATCCAGGCGTCGAGCCAGGCCGCCGACGCGGTGGCGGTAGTCCCAGGGCTCCACAAGACCCGTTCCGATCGCGACCGCCCGGAACGCCCCGAGGATCCGGCGCATGGTCGACTCCACGATTGCCGGTTCCATCCCGAGACCGGCTGCATTGGCGTCGACGGGCGAGCCGCCCCGCTCCCAGCGAGCGGCAGAATCGGCCAGCAAGCGGCGGTACGGGCTGGTCGGGCCGTCATCCCCGTTGAGGGTCCGCCACGCGGGTTCCATCGACAGGAAGAGCGACCGTCGGCGGATCGCGTCGTCCTCTCGGGCCAGCATCGAGGTCACGGTGAGGCGATCGAACCGCTCCGCCCCGACCGCGAGGCCTGCCATCGCCGCCCCCCAGGCATCGAATGTTGCCCGGCGAAGATTCGGGGTCGGCTCGATCTCCGCCTCGGCCTCCCGCGCATCGGCGAAGATCTGGCCGTCGAGCGGCTCGGCCCACGCGTCGAGGTCGGGCAGGCAGGCGCGCAACGTCTGGTGCGCCGCAGCATCATCGGCTGAGAGCGTGTCCCAGGGCTCGGAGACGAGCAAGGACCCGAGGCGAGACCGCGCCTCGATCAGGTTGGATCCGAGACTCGCTTCGGAGGCACCGCCGAGGCCCCGGTGGTGCCCGACCATCCACCCGCCCCAGGCTTGGAGGTACGCTGCGTAGGCGGCTTCAAGCACTGCAAATGAGGGATCGCTCGTGAACGGCATGCGAGCATCGTAGGTGTCGGCGGGCGCCCCTACTCGCCGACGGTTCCCGGCGAGCCGTCCAGGACCCTGATGTCGCGACGCCGCGAGACCCGACCCTCACGATCGAAGATGCCGAGCATCACCTGGACCACGGGTCCGATCCCGAAGGCAAACACGACGGTACCGAGTCCAATCGTGCCACCGAGGGCCCAGCCGAAGACCAGCACCGCCACCTCGATCGCGGTCCGCGAACGGCGGATGGACCATCCAAAACGGTGGTGGACGCCGACCATGAGCCCGTCACGCGGGCCGGGACCCAGGTCCGCCGCCAGATAGAGCCCGGATCCGACGCCGATGACGAGGACCCCGGCGATCATCTGGATGAACTGAAGGATCGGCACGGACTGGCTCGGCAGGTAGGCATTGCCGATGTTCGTGGCCGAGCCGATGAGGAGGACGTTGACCAGCGTCCCGATCCCCGGCCGTTCGCCGAGCGGCCACCACAGCGCGAGGATCGGCAGGCCGAGGATGATCGAGATCGTGCCCATCGGGATGCCGGTATGGAACTGGATGCCCTGGTGGAACGCCTCCCAGGGCCCCAGGCCCATCCCCGCGCGGGCCATCAGGGCAATCCCGAACCCGAAGATCACGAGACCGGCGAGTAGCCCCGGGAGCCGCGGCAGAATCGGGCGACGCGGTAGGGACTCGGTGGGCTTGGGCAGGGGATCGGGCACCAACGGATGGTAGCGATCTGGCCGCGCAAGCGGGTCGAGCCGCGCGCTGGCACACTCCGCAGATGGAGCTCCACTTTCTGGGCGGTGCGGCCACCGTCACCGGCTCGCGATTTCATCTCACGACAGCGCGCGCGAGCATCCTCATCGATTGCGGCATGTTCCAGGGAGCGCCCACGGAATCCGTCCGGAATCGGATCCCGCTGGGTTTCGAAGCCGACAAGTTGGACGCCATCCTGGTCACCCATGCGCATCTCGACCATTGCGGACTGCTCCCGGTCGCGGTCAAGATGGGGTTCAAGGGTCAGATTCACCTCACGGCCGCCACCGCCGAACTCGCTGAGCTGGTGCTGCTTGACAGTGGCCGCCTCCAGGAGGAATTCGCAAAGCGCGGCTCGAGGTGGGAAGCGCGGCATCCGGACGAGGCGATCAAGGAGGACCGTCGGGCGGCCCAGCAATACGTCGATGCCGTCGCGCAGGCGGACGAGGAGGACGTGGCATCCGGTAGTGCGGACAACCAGGGCGCCGATGCTGCCAACAGCCCGGAACACCATCAGTTCCGCTTCGCAACCGGCTCCGTCAAGACCGGCGAGCATGTCGAGACGACGATCGAGCCGATGGGCAACGGCGGTTCAGGCCCCGATATCGCCCACGACACGGGTATCGACGAGGAACACCCGGATCTCCTGATCGATCTCGATGCGCCGCTGTACACCGAGCGAGACGCGGCGGCCGTCATCCCGCATTTCAGCACCGTGGCCTACGACGACGAGATCGAGGTCGCTCCCGGGATCCACGCCACGTTCCTCGATGCCGGACACATCCTCGGGTCCGCGATGATCCGCCTGCGGGTGCAGGACGCCGAAGGTGGCCCGGAGCGGACATTGGTGTTCTCGGGTGACCTCGGGCGGCCCGGTGCTCCGATCCTTAAGGATCCGACCGTGCTCACCCGGGCCGATTACGTGTGCATCGAATCGACCTACGGTGGCCGCGAGCACGAACCGTCGGCTGAGGCGCTCAAGACGCTCGCCGACGCCGTCCGGGAAGTCGAGCGCTCGGCCGGGGTGCTCCTGATCCCGTCCTTCGCGATCGGGCGGACCCAGGAGATCGTGTGGGAACTGGACCGGCTCGTCGATGCCGGCGAGATCCCGCTGCTCCCGCTGTACCTCGATTCGCCGATGGCGTCGAAGGCGTCGGCGATCTATCGGAGCCATACCGAGGTCTACGACGACGAGACGGCGGCGCTGTTCAAGTCCGGTGATACGCCCCTCGACTACCCGAAGCAGGTCGTGACGACCAAGCTCGACGATTCACGTGCGATCGCCCATTCGCCGCGGCCATACATGATCGTGGCGTCGAACGGCATGCTGACCGGCGGGCGGGTGGTCGGTCACCTGCGCGAACTGATCGACGATCCCCTCGCGACGATCCTGTTCGTCGGCTACCAGGGCAGCCACACGCTGGGCGCAAACCTCCAGGCCGGGGCAAAGACCGTGAAGCTCGATGGGCAGGTGCGTCAGGTCCGTTGCCGGATCCGATCGATCAGCGGCTTTTCAGCCCATGCGGATGAACCGGCCCTGCTGGCGTGGATCGGTCACTTCGGCGAGGGACTCAAGCCCGGTGAAAGCGGCTTCCCGCGCCGCGTGTTCCTCGTCCACGGAGACCCGGAAGCGCAGCAGATTCTCGGCCCGAAGGTCGAGGCGCTCGGTTTCAGCGTCCATATCCCGGTCTGGCACGAGCGCGTCGCTCTCGACTGATTTGGCTCGTCGGTAGGCCGGGCCGTCGGCGTTACCGGTACACTTCAACCCCATGAAGCTGCTGACCGCGTTCGTGCAGGACGTCGATGCCCGCGCCGTGAGCGAGGATCTGCGGGAGCATGGACATCGATTCACCCGCATCCCTTCGGTGGGCGGGTATCTGGAAGAGCCCAACGTCACGTTCGTCGTTGCCGTCGAGGAAGGGCAACTGGACGACGTGCTCGCCTCCTTCGAGCGGAGCTCCCAGGCTCGCGATGTCGAGATGCCGGTGAGCCTCAGGGAGCGTCTTGAGGATTGGCGCGCCAGAACCGTGCATCACGGCGGGGCAACGATCCTCATCACCGACTTGGAGCGGATCCACCACACCTGATCGGGCACCTCGTCAGCGGACGGGCCGCGGTTTCGTACGGGCGGCAATCCGCTCGATGGCCCCTGTCCAACCCGGATCGAAGGGATGCCCCGGGCTGTCGAGGTCGATCACGACCGGCGCATGATCCGATGGCGTCGGCGGGCCCTTGCGGGCTTCCCGATCCACCTCCGCCCACACGACGCGCTCGGCAACGGGTGGCGTGACGTACAGCAGGTCGATGCGCATGCCCTCGTTGCGATGGAACATCCCGGCTCGGTAGTCCCACCACGAGAACCGGCCGAGCGCCGGCTGCACGCGTCGGTAGGCGTCCTCGAGGCCCCAGTTGCGGAGCCGGGCCAGGGCCGCGCGCTCGGGTTCCGAGACGTGGGTGCCGCCATGGGCAGCCATCGCATCCCAGACGTCGTCATCTGAGGGCGTGATGTTGTAGTCCCCGCCGAGGATCAGGGGCTCGTCTGCCGAACGCGTCTCCACGAGCCAGCGGGACAGCCGATCGAACCAGTTGAGCTTGCCGTCGTAGAAGGGCGAGCCCACGACCCGGCCGTTCGGCGCGTACAGCGACGCTACCCGGATCCCGCCGCACACCGCGGAGACCATCCGAGCCTCGTCGAACGGGTCGAAATCGTCTTCGGAAACGCCAACCGTGCTGCCTGACGAGCTGTCCCGGACCGGCCCGTCGCCGAAGTTCGTGATGACATTGTCGGCCCCGACTCGGGTCGCGATGGCCACACCGTTCCAGCGCCCCTCGCCGTGGTGGATCAGGTCGTAACCGAGCATTCGGAACGGCATGATCGGGGCGTCGGTGTCGCTGAGCTTGGTCTCCTGGATCAGCAGGATGTCCGGCTGGACCTTGCCGAGCCACGCCTCGACGGCATCCATTCGAGCCTTGAGGGAGTTGACGTTCCAGGTCGCGATCCGCACTGCTGATGCCGTCGTCTCAGTATCGGCGGCCGCGCTGGCGCGCGAGCTCGAAGGTTGCGGTGTCCGCCACGGCCATGACTGCCATCGTGCCGGCCTGGACGGGGTCGCTGACGACGAGATCGGCAACCTCAGTGATCGAGCCGACCATGTTCAGGCAGATGATCGGGATGCCCTGCTCTCGGAGCTCGCGCGCCGCCACGGAGATGTCGCCGCCCATGATCGAGCCGGCAAGTACCAGGAGGCGTGCCCGAGGCAGGTCCGCCACCGCCCGAACCGCGGCCGCGATCTCCTTCTCGCCGACGAGGGCGATCGTGTCGACCGAGATCCGTTCGCCACGGAGGTTGTGCCGGTCGGCCTCGCTGACGGCCCCGAGCGCGACCTGGGCGACCTGGGCGCCGCCGCCGATGACGATGACGCGCTTGCCGAAGATCCGGTCGAGTGCTCGGGTCAGGCGATGAGCACGGACGCCGGGCGTGGCATGCAGCGTCCGGACGAGCTTCTCCTCGTCGAGGCCTTCGACTTCGATCTCGATCTCGACGGCTCCGGCCAGGTTCGCGTCCTCCACCCTCGTGTCTGAGACCTGTGCCGTCTCGCCTGGCACCTCGACGGCCGCCTCGCCGGTTCCTGCTTCATCGAGTCTACGAACCGTGGACAGGGTCCTGACAATCCCGCCGACGGCGGCCAGGCGCTCGGTCAGCGCGGGGATCGTCCGGCCCGGGTCGTCGATCACGGCACGAGCCGCGACCGTGGTCGGGAGCGTGGTTCGACGTGACACGGGCGATGCGCTCCAGCGTCAGCGAGTGCGCAGGTCGGAAACGCTCATCTCGTGCGGATCCAGTCCACCCGACGCGTCGTGTTCCTCGAACGCGAGCGCGAGACCCTCGAAGGCCTGTCGCGTTGCGACTGGATCCGAGGTCGTGAGCATCAACGCCCCGTCGGTGTCTTCGGCGACCCCGACGATGCCGGTGATATTGACCGAACGCTCTCCGAGCGCCGAAGCGACGCGCGCAAGCGAGCCGGGTTTGTCGTCGAGTTGGACTGTGAACCAGACGGACACCGCGCACCTCCTGTGTCCGTGATGGTAGCCGACCCGCTACGCTTCGCCCGATGCCGCTGCCGACGTTCGCGTACCGCCTCATCGGGCGCTTCTCCATTACGAGATTCGATCAGTTCCTTCATCCATTTCTGTATCGCCGGACTACGGGCCGAGGCATCCTCGGCCGCTTCCTTGGCAACGAGATGCTGTTGCTCACGACCATCGGCCGGCGCTCCGGCCGGCGTCGCACCGTCGCCCTGTTCACGTTCCCTGTGGATCACCCCGAGGGTTCCTGGGCGGTCATCGGGTCGCGCGGCGGGAGCGGCGAGCTTCCCGCCTGGTATCGGAATCTCGCGGCGAATCCCGATGTCGAGGTCCAGATTCGCGGTGTTTGCTACGAGGCCAACCCCCGCGAGGTGTTCGAGGCGGAGTACGAAGCGATCTTCGAGCGCGCGGCGGCGTCGTATCCCGGCTATCGCCTGTATCGGGCAGAGGCGTCGTTCCACATCCCGATCGTCGTGCTCGAGCGGCGGACCGAAGCGACATGAGTAGCGGGGCGGCCGCAGGGCCGGTCATCCAGGTCTTCGGGCGAGAGGATCACCAGGACACGCGCGCAGCATTGCGGTTCTTCAAGGAACGGCGGGTCGAAATCCAGTTCGTCGATCTGCGCCGCAAGCTGATGGCGGCCGGTGAGCTGCGCCGGTTCGTCGAGCGCCTCGGGGCCACGGCGGTCGCGGATACGAACGGTCGCACCTGGGCGGACGCCGGGTTCGGCTATCTCAAGATGACCGATGTTGAGCTGGGAGAGCGGCTGCTACTCGATCAGCGCCTGCTCCGCCTGCCCCTCGTTCGGATCGGCAAGGGCTGCGCCGCGGGCAGGGACGAGGCGGCCTGGAAGGCGCTCCTCGCCGGAGCCTGAGCCGGTCAGGCAGAACGCCGGCGCGCCCGGATGCCCAGCCCGATCCCAAGAACGACGAAGGCGGTCCCGATGACGGCCCAGGTCGGGTCGTTGATCATGAAGCTTCGCCCGGCGGTCAGGATCCCCAAACCCTGGAGCATCCAGACCAGCCCGGTCAGCACGATCGCGATCGCAAGGACGCTCCGGAGCGGTGAGCGGCGCGTCGGGCTCGGATCCTGCATCGGCGTAGGATGCCACCCAAGGCCGATTCAAGGGCAGACCGGAGGGTTTCAGCGTGTCCAGCGACGATCATCCAGGCGAACCCACCAGCGATCATCGCCGGAGCGGTCGCATGACCATCGGCCCGCGGGCAGCGGCTCGGATGTCGGGCGATCCCACGATGACCGAGGATCGCAAGCTCCTCGAACCGTCGGCACGGCCCGCCTTCCTGAACACCGATCCGTGGCGAGCGCTCCGGATCCTGTCCGAATTCGTGGAGGGTTTCGATGCGCTGGCCACGGTCGGCCCGGCGATCACGGTCTTCGGCTCGGCGCGGGTCGATCCCGATTCATCCGTCTACGCGACGGCTCGCGAGATCGGGCGACGCCTGGCCATGGAGGGCTACGCGATCATCACCGGCGGCGGCCCCGGGATCATGGAGGCCGCCAATCGAGGTTGCCAGGAAGGCGGGGGCCTGTCCGTCGGCTGCAACATCGAGCTACCCCACGAGCAGTACTCCAACCCGTATATCGATCTCAGCGTCGAGTTCCGCTACTTCTTCGCGCGCAAGACGATGTTCGTGAAGTACGCCGATGGTTTCGTCATCCTGCCCGGGGGCTACGGCACGATGGATGAGCTGTTCGAGGCTCTCACGCTCATCCAGACCGGCAAGATCCGCCATTTCCCGGTCGTCCTTGTCGGCACCGAGTTCTTCGGTGGACTGCTCGCCTGGTTCCGCAGTCGACTCGTGGAGGACGGCATGATCGACGCCGAGGACGTTGATCTGGTCACCGTGACGGACGATCCCGAGGAGGTCGTGCGCATCATCAATCGCGCATCCCGCCGTCGACCCGACGTGCGCGAGGCGTGATCGACCTGATCAACCGGAGCGTGTCCGAGATCCTGCTCAGATGATCGGGAGGGCGACCTCGATGACGCCGTTCGCCAACCGCACCGGGTAGTAGCGGAACCGGCGAACGCGGGTCAGGCTGCGGGCCTCGGCCTTCTTGCCGGGCACATCCGGCTTGCCCTCTCGCCCGCCCGGCGTCCAGGTCGGGTGATAGCGCCCGTCGGCATCGAGCCCGCCGGTCGTCGGCATCTGCACCGGGTCACCGGTGCAAAGGTCGAAGCGCCCCTCATGCAGCGGACAGGCCACCACGCAGCCGTCGAGTTGACCGACGCTCAACGGGGCCGACATGTGGGGGCAGCGATCGTCAACCACGACGATGCCGTTCGCCGTATGGGCAACGAGCAGATCCAGGTCGCCGATCGAGACCCGACGCATGGTGCCGAGCTCAAGGTCGGTGGCCGGAAGGATGGGGACAAACGGAGCCGAGGCGCTGCCGGGCGTCGTGAGCTCCGTCGGAAATGGCGCGATGGGCGGTTCGTGGTTGGTCATCGACTCCAGCCTAGCTCAGGACATGAAGCGACCCCGTCGCACCGAGGCGCGACGGGGTCGAGTTGGATCTCGCTGGAGCTAGAGCATTCCGGCCGACGGGCTGGCCTCCGCCGTCTCGGAGCCGTGGGCGCGCCGGAGCGGCAGCTCGCGCATGAACAACGCGGCGATGAAGCCGAGAACCGTTGCGCCCACGCCCAGCCAGAAGGTGTGCGCGATGGCGAGGCTCATCGCGTTGTTGAAGGCCTGGTCGAACTGGATCACGAATGGCTGGATCAGCCCCTGGGCCGCGGCAGGCACCTGGTGCAGGATCGCCTCCCCAAAGCTCTGACCAACGCCGGTCTGATTGTTCAGGTCGATGCCCTGACCAGATGAGATGGCGCCGTTGAATGAGGCCTGAAACTGGGCGATGAGCGGTCGCGCCTGTTCAGGCGCCTGGCTTGTCATGGACGCGAAGACCGTGTCGGTCTGGGCAGGGAGTTCGTCGGCCAGGGACTGACCGAACAGCGTTCCGGCGATGGCCAGCCCAACGGAACCGCCGATCTGGCGGAAGAACGTCAGGTTGCTGGTCGCCACGCCGAGCTTGGAGAACGGCACCGCGTTCTGGACAATGATCGTGAACACGGACAGGGTCGGCCCGATCCCGAGGCCCGCGATGAACATCCACAGGAACAGGAACGGATACTCAGTGTCCGCCCGGAGCTGGGTCATGAGCGTGATGCCCACAGCCATCGATGCCAGACCGGCGATGACGATCGCCTTGTACTTGCCGGTCTTCGAAACGAGGGCGCCCGCGACGATCGAGGAGCCGATCAGGCCGATGAGCATCGGGAAGATGAGGTAGCCCGAGGCGGTGGCCGTCTCGTGCCGGACGACCTGGAACCAGCGCGGCAGGAAGATGATCGCCCCGAAGAACCCGAAGCTGACGAAGAAGGTCGCCAGGATCGAGGACACGTAGGTTCGGTTCTTCCACAGGTCGAGCGGGACGATGGGTTCCTTGGCCCGCGATTCCGCGAGGACGAACAAGGCACTCAGCGCGAGTCCGATCCCGATGAAGCCGCCGACGAAGAAGTCGCCCCAGTCGCCGGACTGCTTGTTGGTCAGCCCGACGAGCAGGAAGCCGATCGCGATCGTGAAGATCAGGGCACCGAGGTAGTCGAGGTTCTTCGAAGCGTCCGACCGCTTGATGGTCGGCAGGAGCTTCCAGATGACGGCGAGACTCACGATGCCGATCGGGAGGTTGACGAAGAAGATCCAGTGCCAACCGACGTTATCGGTCAGGAAGCCACCGAGCCCGGGCCCGATGAGGAACGAGATCCCGAAGACGGCCCCGAACAGGCCCTGATATTTGCCGCGTTCCGCCGGGGTGAACAGGTCACCGATGACCGCGAGCGCGATCGGGAAGAGCGCTCCGGCTCCGAGGCCCTGGACGCCGCGGAAGAGGATGAGCTGCCACATCTCCTGGCTCAGCCCGGACAGGGCCGATCCGATGAGGAACAGGCTGATGCCGATCATGAGCATCGGACGTCGTCCGTAGATGTCCGAGAGCTTGCCGTAGAAGGGCACGGTGATCGTGCTGGTCAGCAGGTAGATCGTGACCACCCACGTGTACAGATCATTGCCGCCGAGCGACGTAACGATCTTGGGGAGGGCGGTTCCGACGATGGTCTGGTCGAGGGCGACCAGGAACAGGCCGAGCAGGACCGCGCCAAGGATCTCCAGCTTCGCGCGCTGGCTCAGTCCCAGTGCCGGATCCTCGGCGAGCGATGGTTCACGCGCGCCGGTCTCGGCGGGGAACGATTCCATGGACGCTAATTCCTCCCTGTGGATCCGCCCTGCGGCGGATGCTCATGGCCGGACCCGTAGTCGGGCCCCATCTCCATGACGACGGCCTTCCGAATAGCGGCCAGTGCGCCGGCCACGCCGGCGAGTTCCGCTGTTTCCATATGGCCGAGGATGCTGCGCAGGCGATCCTGCTTGATCGCCTCGATGGTCTCGAGCGCCTGCATGCCGCCGTCCGTGAGTCGGACTTCGACGACGCGACGATCGTCCGGGACACGAAGACGCTCCACGAGCCCGCGTTCCTCCATGCGATCGACGATCCCGGTGGCACTGCTCATGGACACATCGAGCAATTCCGACAGGCGCGTCATCTGGAGGTCGCCGTGGTGCTCCAGGAGCCACATGACGTGCATGTGGGCCATGCTCACGCCGGCCTTGACCAGCCGCCCCGTGCCGGCGCACCGAAAACCCGCGATCATGTCGTGGAGATCGGC
>JANMNF010000043.1:0-2929 GCA_031373765.1 Chloroflexota bacterium | reverse complement strand
TGACCCGGTTCATCCGCGAGAGGTCAAGGACGATCCCTCCGTCGCAGGTGGAAAACCCGGGAAAGCTGTGACCACCGCCGCGGATCGCCAGAGGTAGCCCATTCGATACCGCGATCTCCACAATTCGCGCGACTTCGCTGGCCTCATCCGGGCGCACGATCACGGCCGGACGACGGTCGATCATGCCGTTCCAGACCTTGCGTAGGCGTTCGTAGTCCGTGCTCTCCGGATCAATGACGGCGTCGGGCGACAGGAATCTGGAAAGCTGAACGGAAAGCGCAGAGGGGGCCAACGTCCGGTCCTCGTACTTCATCACCATGGTCTGCCAGGGGACGAACCGAGCTCGAGAAACTCGGCACGCCCAGACACGTTTGATCGCCAGAACGGTAACGTCGCGGGCCGGATCGAGCAATGTCGAGCCCTGTGACGAAAGTGCCCAAGTCGGCGCAGTGGCAAGAGCACACGCCTGCGCCGACGTCACGCGACTCCGAAAAACCGTCGAGCGGGCGAGCTATCGCGTGGACGTGCTCGCGGCCCCCGTCGGCCGCAGGACGAGGCCTCGGTAACCGGCGACGAAACCGCTCTCGAGGAGCGCAGCCCGGTGCGGTGATTCGGCCACCGGCAGCCCATCGACCTTGGTGATGAGCAACTCGCGCTCGCGGCCCGGGCCGACGAGGACACGGAGGGCCGCGGCCGCGGCCGCTCCAACGGTCACCTCGTCGAATATCGGCAGCGTCTGGAGCGTCCGCCCGCCGCGTTCCAGGTACAGCACGGCAACCCCATCCACGAGGACGACGAATGCCCCGGCCGCGCGCTGGAGCGGGCGCCGGTCGTCCGGGCCCCGACGCGGCCACGGGAGCGTGGCGCCATACGGGTTGGCCGGATCGGCTGCCGCCAGCACATGGACCGCGGCGGTGGTCGAGCGCTCGGCCGACGGGTCCCGCACCGATCGGAGCCGGTCGATCGCGCCGGGCAGCGCGAACTGCGCCGCGCCCAGGCCCTCGACGAAGTAGCCGCGCCTGATCCGCCCCGCATCCTCGAGCGCCCGGAGGACCGGATACACACCCGCGAACCCGCCGGCGACGTCCTCGGCCATGACCGCGTCCCGGACGAGAATCCCGTGACGATCGAGGAGCGCCAAGGCCGTCGCGTGGAGCCGCTCCGTGGGTGATCCAGCGGATCCGGCCGTCGGAACGAGTGACCAGCGGCCGGCTGCCTCGGGTGGCCCGAGCGCGGTGAGCCGGCCCGCCCGAGGATGCGCCGCGGAACTCGCGGGTCGCTTCCAGCGCAGGGCCCGGAGCGGCGCGAAGGTGTCGTTGGTGACCTCGCCGGCCCAGACGAGATCCCACAGCGCATCAAGGACCTCGCGATCCTTGCCACCACCGGCCGCGACGAACAGGTCGCGATAGAACGAGGCGCCGTGCGAGGTGAGGTGCTCGCGGATGGCGGCATGCCGGGGTCCATCGACCGCTGGTCCAGGGTCGGGCGACCCGATCGGGCGGAGGCTCTCGCGGCCGGGTCGGGTGAGGACGATCCGTCCATCGTCCCTGCCGAGGGTTCCACGGCCGACCCAGGCCACCTCCCCCAGTGCGCCAAGCTCATCGAGCAGGCGCGGTTGATAGCCGGGCACCCGGGCCGGCAGGACATCGCGTTCCAGGACCGAGGCCGGGATCGCGACTCCAGAGAGCTGGTCGACCACGGCGGCCAGGCGCTCCAGCGCAGCGGAGCCCCGCAACGGAACCTCGTGGGTGTCGATGGCCGCGACGCCCTGCCAGGCGGGCAGGAACCGCGCGAGGGCGGCGGGTTCGACGGGTTCCACCGCATGGCGGAGCCTCGCGAGCGATCGGCGCCGGAGCTGGCGAAGAACCTCCGGGTCGCACCACTCACGCTCGCTCCCGCCGGGACGGAACTCGCCCCGGACCAGCGTTCCGGCCGCGACCATGCGCCCGAGCGCATCCTCGACGACCCCGATCGGCAGCCCCCAGCGGCGCGCCGGATCAGGGGTGAGGAACGGACCGTGGGTGCGGGCCCATCGGGCAAGGAGACCATCGAGCGCCGCGGCAGCCGGCGCCAGGAATGCGTCCGGGACCCCGGCCGGCGGGACCGCGCCCACGCCATCCCGATACCGCGCGACATCCTCAATCGCGATCCAGCGTTCCTCGCCACCCACGCGGAGCCGGACCGCGCGTCGGGTCGATCGCAGCTCAGCGAGCCAGGGCCGCGCAACGTTCTGACTGCCATCGACGCGGGCATCGACTTCGACATCGGACAGGTCGCCGAGGCGACGGAGCAGGTCGTGGACCTGATCGAGCGTGCCTGCCTGCCGGTCATCCGCGAGGGCCTGGAGGGACAGCTCGAGGTCGGCAAGGGCGTCGCCATCGAGCAGCTCCCGAAGCTCCTCCTGGCCCAGGAGCTCGCGCAGCAGGTCGCGATCGAGCGCCAGAGCCCCGGCACGTCGCTCCGCGAGCGGCGCATCGCCCTCGTACATGTACGCGGCGACGTAATCGAACAGCAGGGATGAGGCGAACGGCGAGGCCCTGGTCGTCTCAACCGCGTGGATCACGATCTCGCGACGCTCCACGGCCCGCAGGACCTCACGGAGCGCGTCGAGATCGAAGACGTCGCTCAGGCACTCGCGATAGGTCTCGACGAGGATCGGGAAACTGCCGTGGCGGGACGCGACCGCGAGGAGGTCGGCGGATCGCTGGCGTTGCTGCCAGAGCGGCGTTCGCGTGCCGGGTCGGCGGCGCGGGAGCAGGAGCGCGCGGCCGGCGTTCTCGCGGAAGCGCGACGCGAACAGGGCAGAGCCGCCGACCGTCTCGACCACCAGGTCCTCGATCTCGTCCGAACTGGGAAAGAGGAGCGCCTCGATCTCGGCCAGGCGGGCCAGGGATCCATCGCCCTCGCCCTCTGGCAGCCGGATGGCGAT
>JANMNF010000028.1:0-2929 GCA_031373765.1 Chloroflexota bacterium | reverse complement strand
GGGCTTCCTGCTTGTGGCCACCTACAACAGCGTTGTCACGCTCGCCCAGCAGGCCTCGAAGGCCTGGGCCAACATCGATGTTGCGCTCAAGCAGCGCCACGATGAACTGCCGAATCTGGTCGAGGCGGTGAAGGGCCTGATGGCCTTCGAGCAGGCGACCCTGATGCAGGTGACCCAGCTCCGCGCCGCCTATTCGTCTTCCGCGCCGATCCCGGCGCAGGCCGCAACCTCCGAGGCCACGAGCTTGGCTGTCCGCCAGCTGTTCGCGGTGGTCGAGCGCTACCCGGACATCAAGTCGCAGGCGAACGTCCTCGATCTTCAGCGTGAGATCCAGCGCCTCGAGGAGATCATTGCCGACCGACGGGAGCTCTACAACGACACCGTGTATCGCTACAACACGCGGATCGGCCAGTTTCCGGCGAACACGCTGACGTGCCTCTTCGGCTGGACCGCGCGACCGTTCTTCTCCGCTCCCGGGGAGCTGGACACTCCCGCGGTCCAACTCACCGAGTAAGGTTCCGACGAGCCTCTTCCGTGGCCGCGCCGAAGGGGTTCTCGATCGCGATCCCGACGATCTGGCGTCCGCTCTGGAAGTCCTCGCTGACCAGGCGAGTCGCACCGGCACGTCGTGCCGCTTCAACGATGAGGGCGTCCCAGAAGGACAGCTGGGCGCGCTCCTCGAGGGCGGCTGCGTCGAGGATCATCTCGACATCCACCCGGACGACGGGCCAGGTCGCATACAACCCGACGAGCTCACGCGCCGCTGTCCGGTGCATCGGGGGCTGGAACTTGCGGGTCGCGACGACGTAGAACTCCTGAAGGACCTGCGTGCTGAGCACCCCAGAGCGGTCCGACCACAGTTCCTCGAGCAGGGCTCGTGCGATCGGCTGTTTCAGCGTATCGCCCGCGTCGTGGGCGTAGACCAGGATGTTGGTGTCGACGAAGGTTCGCCCGGCGAGCGTCAATCGGCTACCTGAGTGCCTGCCGGTCGTGCAACTCGTCGCGCCTCCAGCGCCGATCGCCACGAGGGGACGCGGCGTTGAGGATCGCCTCCGCGCGCTCGCGCGCCTGCTCGAACCGCTCGTCCTCGGTCACCAGCTCGATGAGCTCGGCCGCCGCCAGGGCGCTGACGGACGTCCCGCGCTTCGCCGCCAGGATCCGTGCGCGTCTGATCACCTCGACATCGAGATGGAGGGTGAGATTCGTTCGCGTCATCAGTGTTCCACAGTCTGGTACGTGGACCACAGCCTACCACGAGCCGTCAGGTCGGTGGGGATGGTACGGCCCAACCTAGGGCCGAAGGTCAATGCACGGTCCTGCTCGGCTCAAATCCCCAGGCCTCGAGGCCCGATCGGGATACGAGCAACCCGGTCGCTTTCCAGTCCGTGCCCCGATGACCGACGAAGCCCTCGCGGACCTCGAGCCCGCCCCGTGCCACCACCTCGGGGAACGGCGGAAGCGGGCGGCGAAGCAGTTCCGGCGCCTCCGTGGCCACGAGTTCGAGAAGCTCCTCGAGCGAGACCATAGGCGGTCCAAACCAGCTCGGATCCGGGCCGATCACGAGGCGAGCGAGCCTTGCGACCTGGGCCCCGACGATCCCCACGTGTGGTCCCGCAACATCGCGGCGATCGAGCGCGATCGTCTCGACGGCTCCCGACCTGATCCTGATTCCCAGGAGTTGCCTGGGCGCCAGCTGTGGCAGCCATCCGGGCGGCCCATCGAGGACCCGCTCCAGCCGCATCTCCCACAGGAGGTCGCGTAGCGTCTCCTGCTCGTCCGCGGTCGCCGGCAACCCCAGCTCGCGAACAAAGCCGAGCAGGTCGTCCGCCAGGTCCGGACCGAGGACCTGACGCATGTCGCTGTTCTCGAGATCGTCGTTCGGCCACGGCAGCTCGAAGAAGTCTCCGAACAAGTCGAGGTGCACGTCGCCGCCTCCCACCAACGGGCGCGACCGCACAGCCAGCCGTTCGACCAGGGCGAGATGGTCACGCACGAGGACGATCCCGTCCTGACGCTCGAGGGTCGTCATGGGGGTCGTGAACATGGCACCGTCGAGTTGATCAACGATCGAGCACCAGCGGTCATCCCACGCGCGGACGAACTCGGGGCTGCTCCCGATCGCGGAACTGACGGCGCGTCGGGGATCCCTCGCGCTGGTGCGGCTCGCGGCCACGAGTTCGGGCACCAATGCATCGAGCAGCTGTGGGCCACGCTCCCGGATCAATGTGAGTGCTGCCTCGGCGATCGTGGGGCTCCGTCGCGGCATCTTGTCACCTCCGCGCGAAGAGTACCGCCACGGCCTTCACCGGAACTCACCGCTCAGGTCGTCAATCTGATCCGCTCCGGCTGTATCCCAGGAGGCTGAGGCCTACCAGTCGCTCCGAGGCAGGCTTCAGCTCGGACCGGTCGCCGGGGACGTCTCAGCCGGGACCCAGGGTGACCTGCTGCTCGCAACTCGTGCACCGGAACAGGCGCCCGACCGACCACTGTCGCTCGGGGTCATGGGCGGCGACGTCGTGATCAGGGCTGGGCTCACGCTGGTCGGGGGTTTGCACGGGCGCCAGGTCGCCCCATGATCCGTCGGCGTGGCGGTGCGTGATCCGAAACTCGGCATAGTCCATGCGCATCATGTTCATCGACCGGTCCTCCTGGCTGTCGTGGGCAACGGGTCACACTCGTAGTGCTCAGATGAGCGTACACGCCGCGAGATCAGGGGGGGTCGACGGGGCGAGCGTGGAATTGATCCGCGGGCGCGATCGACGAAGCGTATGAGCGTTTGTCGTCGAGATCCGCCGGGCGATGGAGAGGTAGCCGCCCGATCCTGCCGTTACGGGCGGACGGCGGTCGCGGAATCGACAGACTCTGCGGTCGATTCGGACTCCGACGGCGTAGCGCGTGCCATCGCAGCGTCCAGGCGTTCGAGGTAGGG
>JANMNF010000024.1:0-72105 GCA_031373765.1 Chloroflexota bacterium | reverse complement strand
TTGACGATGTGTCGGGCGAGCTTTGCGGCCGTCGTGGTCTTGCCCGAACCCTGGAGTCCAACGAGGACTACGACCGCCGGATTCCCCTGCATTCGGAACGCACCGTCGCCGGATCCGAGCAGGGTGACGAGCTCGTCGTGGACGATCTTGACGACCTGCTGGCCAGCCGTGAGGCTGCCGATGATCTCGGCGCCCACGGCCTGTTCGCGGATCCGGGCGATGAAATCCTTGACCACGCGGAAGTTGACATCGGCTTCGAGCAGCGAGAGGCGGATCTCGCGTAGCGCGACATCAAGGTCTGCCTCGGTGATACGGCCACGACCGGTCAGGGTGGCAAGCGCCTGTCGAAGGCGGTCGCTCAGGGCATCGAACACGGGTCGGGTGCTACTCCTCGATCTCGGTACCGGCGCCGCGCCGTCGGGCGGGCCGGTTGGTGCGCGGATTCTGGCGACACCGGGTCCGCCGAGTGTAGCGCATCAACCCCCTGGGGCCCCCTCGGCGATCGTGAACGGGATCGAGACGCTCCTGGCGCCGTCGCGCACGACCAGCGAGTATTTGCCGGCCGTGGGGACCGGGACCTCGAATCGCGCGAACAGGTTCGGAACTGCGACGCCGGGCTCGAGCACGGCGACCGATTGGCTATGACCGTCGGGCCGGGCGGCCACGGTCGTCCCATCTGGCAATCGAAGCCCGATGTTGGCGCCCGTGAAGGCAAACCCGCCCGAGAAATCGCCCCGATAGCGAGCCGTGTAGGTGATGGCCAGCGACATCGACCCGAGTGGCAACTCGAGTCCCCAGTCCGGCAGGTCCGCGCGCAGTTCGCCGCCCGTGATGGTGATCGTCAGCGTCCCGGCCGTGGCCGTGCCACGCAGTTCGAGCGGTACGGGCTCGAGGGTCACAAGCGCCTGACTGCCGGCAACAAGCGGCACGATCACGATGTGTTCGGTGGCCCGTCCAACGCGAATCGCCGCGTTTGCCACGTCGAAGCTGCCGTCCACGTTGAACTGGATCGTCGTCCCGACCGATGTTCCCGGTGGAACGTCGGGGATGACGGTGCCGCGGATCGGATCGAGCGTGAGGTCACCGGCGGCAAGGACGACGCCGACACTCAGCGTTGCCAGTTCGGTGCCCGGGTTCTCCAATCTGAGGTCGACCGTGACGGCGCCGCCGCCTTCGTCAAGAACGGAGGTTGCGGAATCGAAGTGGATGATCAGCCCGGCATACCAGGCCGTGGCGTCCAGCGGATACATGGTTGAAACAGGAGTGGGCAACGGCGTCGCGGTCGGGGCGACCGTCGCCGGTGGCGTTGCCGCTGTGGCGCACCCAGCCACCAGCCCGGCCAGGGCCAGAACCCGGATTCGGAGCGCGATTCGGCGCGCGACTGACGGCCGGCGCTTGGTCACGCTCCAACGCCATACAGCGCCGCCACGAACGCTTCGGGGTCGAAGGGGAGCAGATCCAGCGGGCCCTCCCCCACTCCGACAAACCGAACCGGGACCTTGAGCTCATCCTCGATGGCGAAGACGATCCCGCCGCGAGCCGTTGAATCGAGCTTGGTCAGGACGATTCCCGTGAGGCCCACGACTCGGTGAAACGCGGCCGCCTGCGCGAGGCCGTTCTGCCCTGTGGTGGCATCGAGGACGAACAGCGTCTCGGGCTCCGCGCCCGGGAGGCGCTTGTCGATGATCCGGCGGATCTTGCCAAGCTCATCCATCAGGTTGGACTTGGTATGGAGTCGGCCGGCGGTGTCGATGATGACCGTGTCGGCATGACGGGCGATGCCGGCGTCGAGCGCGTCGAAGACCACGGCACCTGGATCGGCTCCGGCCGCATGGGCGACGATCTCCGCACCGGCGCGCTGGGCCCAGATTCGGAGCTGCTCCGCCGCGGCAGCCCGAAACGTGTCCGCCGCAGCAAGAATGACCTTCCGGCCGGACGCGGCCTCGCTGACCGCCAGCTTTCCGATCGTCGTCGTCTTGCCCGTGCCGTTGACGCCCACGACCAGGATGACCACCGGGTGATCTCGACTTGCGGACCGAAAGCCGGACGGGCCGTCCCGTGGCAACAGGATCGCGGTGAGTGCGGCCCGAATGGCCGCCTCAGGAGACGCCGCGTCCCGATCATCCCGCGCCTGCTCGACAACTCGACTCGCGAGCTGCGCTCCGAGATCACCGGCGATGAGCGCTTCCTCCGCACCTTCCCAGGCTTCCTCCGGGAACGCGGCTCCACCGAAGAGCCCACGCAGGCGCGACATGAACCCGCCGCGGGACCGCGTCAGGCCGGTCGCAAGATCTCCGCTCGGCCCGGTTTCGTTCGGTTCGCCCGGCTCCCAGGTCACGCCGAGTCCGTGCCCGGCCCGACCGGAGCGACGTCTCTACCCCTGTCCGCGATCGCGGTCGCCTCATCGAGGCGGAGGCTGATGACCCGAGACACGGAGTCATCGCCAACCGTGACGCCGTACAAGGCGTCGGCAATCTCGATGGTTCCGCGGTTGTGGGTGATGACGACGAACTGGGTCGTCTCAGCGAGCTCGCGAAGGGCGGCCGTAAAGCGTCCGACGTTGGCCTCGTCCAGCGCGGCGTCCACCTCATCGAGCACGCAGAACGGCACCGGTCGGACCTCGAGCATGGCGAATAGCAGGGCCACGGCGGTCAGGGCCCGCTCCCCGCCCGACAGCATCGCGAGCGCCTGCGCCTTCTTGCCCGGAGGTCGGGCAACGATGTCGATCCCCGTTGCAGCCAGGTCGCCTGGATCAGTCAGGGACAGGTGCGCATACCCACCGCCGAAGAGTTGCTGGAAGCGTGCATCGAACTTCGCCTCGAGCGCGCTGAACGTCGTTCGGAACTGCTCGGAGATCATCGTGTCGAGCTCAGTGATCAGGGTCCGCGTCTGGTCGATGGCAGCCCGCAGATCAGCCTGCTGACCGTCGAGCAGCTCCAGGCGCGTCCGAACCGACGCGTACTCATCGACGGCGAACGGGCTGGCCGCACCCAGTTCGTGGTAGCGGCGCCGCAGCGAGCCGAGACGGCCCGCTGTCGGTGCCACCTCAGTGGGGGCGGAAATCGCCCAGTGCGCGCCGGCAACCGCGAGCGCCGCGACGAGGGCCTCAGCGTCGTCTTCGTCCCGCTCGTCGACGCCCTCGTCCTGCGCGAGGTCGCCAGGGCCCTTGCCCGGTGTTGTGGCCTCGACGTCCGGTTGGATGCCGTCGCCGCGCGCGATGGCGGCGAGGTGTCGAAGGCTGAGCGGGTTCAGCCCGGCGAGCTCGGCCAGAAGTTGCTCGCGCAGCGCTTCGAGACCGAGACGAGCCTCGAGGTCCCGGTGCTCGGCAGCGCGAGAGGCGTCCTCCGCGGCCCGGAGCCGGTCGCGTGCGGCGGCAGCGGCCCGCTCGGCGGCATTGAGACGCGCCCGCTCATCGGTATCCGCGGCCGTCAGGGCCACTACGGACGCCCGAGCCTCAGCCTCCTTCGCGACCACCTGGGCAATACGAGCGGCCAGCGCATCGATCTCGGCCTCGAGTTCGCGATCACGGTCGACCATGGCCGAACTTGCCTGATCGACGGTCACGATCCGGGACTCGTCGAGCGCAATTGCCGCCTCCGCGGCTGCGTGGACGCGCTCGGCGTCCCGCCGTGTCGCATCGAGTTGGGCCATCTGCTCTGCGAGACGGTCGCGTCTGGATCGGAGCTCATCTACGCGTGCGGACCAGGTGGCCACAGCCTCACGGGTGGGCGCGTCTGCGGATGGCGTCGGAACGACAGGGGCAGGCGGCAGGGCGGCCCTCGCACGCTCGGCATCCTCGACGAAACGCTGAACCTGGGCGGCAAGCCAGGCTGCTTCCCGGACCAGCGATTCGAGCCCACGAGCCGCCAGGCGCTCCGCCTCTTCGGCGCGGCGTCGTTCTCCCACGGCGGCGGCTTCCGCGGCCCGGGCTTCGTCCAGCGCGACGCGAGCGGTTCCCTGCTCGGCAGACGCAGACGCACCGGCTGCTGCTGCCGCCGTCGCCTCATCTTCGGCGACACGATGCTCATCCACGGCGCGCTCGTGTTGGGCGCGCCGCTCCAGTGTTCCATCCATCTGACCCAGCCGAACGGTCACTTCGCCGATCACGGCCGAGCCGTCCCGGGGCACGACGACCCACCCGACGGGCAGATGGGGCTGGAGCGACAGTGCGACCTCGAACGTCGGAGCCCAGACCGCCCGGGCGAGGAGCCGAAGGGCGGCACCGGTCGTGTCGCGCCGCACGGCATCACGGAGCTGGCCGCCGCCGATCGCAGCGACCCGCTTCAGGAGTTCCGCTTCCCCACTCCCCTCCGCGGGCGAGGGACGGGCGGACCCGGGTGCGTCGAGCCCATCGACCACGATCGCCAGGCCGCGTTCTTCCTGATGTTCGGTGAGCCCGTCCCGGGTCGTCAGATACGCTCGTCCAGCACCGGCCAGCGCGGCATCGATGGCGGCACGCAGACCGGGATCCACGACGATTCCCTCGTCGAGGCGACGTGCTCCACGCCCCCGCATCCGGGCCGCAAACCCCGAGGTTCGATCGTCCTCGATGGCCGTTGCGCTCGCCTCGAAGCGGGCCCGAGCGCCACCCAATGCCGAGGCCGAGACGCTGGCTCGATCGGCCGCCGTCGTGGCCAGAGCGGACGCCGCCTCCAGGGTCGCGGCGGCCGCGACGCGACGTCCCGACGCGGCCAGCTCATTGGCGGCAGCCGTCGCCAGGTTGGCCGCGGCAGCCGCATGGACATGCTCGGCCTCCCGCAACCGTTCAACCGTGCCGGCCGCCCGGGCCTGCTCTTCGGACGCCCGCTTCTCCGCGTCGGCGAGGCGCCGCTGTGCCCCCTCTGCCTCTGCTGCTCTCGCCTGCGACGCGCGCCGGAGGGCCGCCTCGTCAGCATCCCGAACGCGATCGGCGCTCTGGAGGTGCGCCAGTTCCGCGAGGGCGGCCGCAAGATCGTGGTCCGCCTCACCCAGGGCGCGGCCAAGGGCCGGATCCCGCTCTGGTATCGGGATCGCGAGTCGACGGCGCTGGATGGCAAGGTCGGCTTCGGCCGCGGCGCGCTCCTGAGCGTAGCGAGCACGGTCTCGCGCCAACGCCGATCGCTCGGCCTGCTGGCGGCCCTCCTCGAGCTGGACCGCCGTCAGCATCGTCCGTGCCTCATCCGCCGCTCGACGCAATTCGTCGCCCGTGCGAGCCCGCTCGTCCAGCGCGAGTGCCGCGGCCGCGGACGCGGTCTCGAGGACCGTGAGTTCACTGAGCGCACCGTCGATCTCCGAACGCCCAAGACGGAGGCTGTCAGCCGCGCGCGCGATCTGTACCGACGCGTCGTACCACCGGCCATGGGCGCTCGCCAGGAGCGCGTCGAGGAGGTCGTCTCCGGCCGATTGGCGTGACGATGCCTGTTCAGCCTGCGCAGCCAGGCGGCGAACCTGGGGCCGCAGCTCGGCGATGATGTCGTCGATCCGGGCGAGATTGGCCTCGGACTCGGTCAGCTGTTCCTCGGCCCGTCGGCGACGGCGTTCGTGACGCCGGACGCCTGCAACCTCTTCGAAGAGGGGACGTCGCTCCTCGGGCCGCAGGGCCAGGGCCTGATCGACCATGCCCTGTCCGATGAACAGGAACGCGTTCTCGGCGAGATGGGCTGAATCCAGCAGATCGACGAGGTCGCGGAGGCGAACGCGCTGGCGGTTCAGAAGGTATTCGTTTTCACCGGAGCGATACAGACGCCGCCCAAGCTCGACGACGGCGAAGTCGACCGGCAACATCGAATCGCTGTTGTCCAGGGTGAGCTGCACGTCGGCCATGCCCACAGCCGAACGGCGCTCGGAGCCGGCCCAGATGACGTCCTCGGACTTTCGGGATCGGAGCGCCCGGCCCTGTTCGCCGAGGGCCCAGCGAAGGGCATCCGCGAGGTTGCTCTTGCCCGAACCGTTGGGTCCCACCACCGCGCTGATCCCGGGACCGAACGTCACCAGCGTGCGCTCGGCGAAGGACTTGAAGCCCTGGAGCCGGACCGACAGCAGGCGTGCCGGCGCCGTCACGGGACTTCTCCGCGCTCTGCCCCTGCCATGTCTACGAGCAAGTCTCCGGCGGCCTGTCCCGAGGATCGGAATGCCAGGTCTGCCGGATCGGCTTCGACGGGTGGCTCATGGCGGCCCAGGACAAGCAGCGCCTCCGCGGCGGCCACGGTTTCGGCAACGCGGCGCGATGGCCCGCTTCCGGATCCGACAACGACATCGTTGACCACGACTTCGATGAGAAAGGTTCGGTCGTGATCAGGTCCGGCCGCTTCGACCACGCGATACTCCGGACGGCCGCCGGTTCGACGCTGGGTCCACTCCTGGAGCCGGCTCTTGGGGCTCTTGAGCGCAGCCGCCTCGAGCGTGGAGCTCAATTCGGGTTCCGCATGCGTTGCGAACCAGCGCTCGGCCGCCTGCCATCCGACATCGAGGAAGAGAGCGCCGACCAACGCCTCGAGCCCGGATGCCAGCAACAGGGGCCGGGCCCGACCGCCACGTGAGGCCTCGCCCTCGCCAAGCCGCAGGGCGTCGCCGATCCCGATCCGCTCCGCGATCCGGGCGAGTCCGGGCGTACTGACGATCGCGGCGCGACGCGACGACAGCAGTCCCTCGTCGTCGGTCGGGTAGCGCCGATAGAGCTCCTGCGAGATGACGATGCCGATCACGGCATCGCCCAGGAACTCGAGCCGCTCATTGTGGCCGACCGCCTGACCGGGATGCTCATGCAGCCACGAAGCATGCGTCAGGGCCTGGGCAACGAGCTCGCGATCACGGATTGGCAGTTCAAGGCGAGCGATGAACCCATCGATCCGGTCCACGTTGAACACGTGGGCCCGGGTTACTGGCTCAGTGCCGGATATGGGAGGGCGAACCCTCAGGAGGATCGCTCGTCGATGTAATCGGCGGCGTCCTGGACGGTCCGGATCCGCTCCGCATCCTCGTCCGAGATCTCGGTCCCGAACTCTTCCTCGAGGCTCATGATGAGCTCCACGAGATCCAGGGAGTCGGCGTTCAGGTCCTCGACGAAGGACGCTTCGGGAGTGACCTGCTCCTCGTCAACGCCGAGCTGCTCGACGACAAGCTTCTTGAGTCGTTCGTACGTTGTTGCCACTTGGGTCCTCCTGGGGCTTCGGACCGGCGGTCAGCCGCCGGGGGTGTCTCGTGCGATCTGACCAAGTACGCCGTTCATCAAACGACGCATCGGATCTCCGCTGTAGGTTCTCGCCAGTTCGACCCACTCGGCGATCGCCACCCGGGCTGGCGTGGCCGAGTGTAGCACCTCACCAATGGCGCATCGAAGCAGCGCGCGGTCCATCCGGGCGAGCGATACGACGGGATACCGCGGGGCGACCTCACCGATTCGGATATCGATGGTGTCCCGGTGCTCGACGACCAGATCGACGAGCTTCCGAGCAAGCTCCGCGGTCTCCGGGTCGCCCTCGGATGAGGCGAGGTCGCGCTCGAGGACGGCGACCGCTGTTCGCTGGCCGAATTCAGCCTCGAAGATCGCGGCCAGCGCGGTCCTGCGCGCCGCCCGGCGACTTCGAAGGCGGTCAGCCGCCGATGCCATCGACGATCACCGTGACGGAACCCAGATTGAGTCCGAGCAAGCGCTCGATGGCGCCGGCCACGGCGGCACGCGTCTCTGCCCCGACGGCCGCCAGACGGGCACCCGGCCGGGCGATGACCCACAGTCGAACGTCCACCCGATCGCCATGGGTCCGGACGGCGACGGCCGGGCCGAGAAAGAACGACCGCCAGGCTGGACCGGCACGGGCTACGCGAAGGACCCCAGGGACTTCGAGGGCAGCGGAACGCGCCACTTCGACGATGACCCCTCGGCCGACCGACAGCGTGGGGCCGGTCATGCGCCTGGCTCCAGTTCTTCGGCTTCCGCCGCGGTCTCCTGCCGAGCCGTGATCGGCGGGGCCTCTTCGCCATCCGCCGACGGGCGCGCAACCTTTGCCCGTTCGGCCGCTTCCAGGAGGGCAGCCGCAATGAGGTCAGGAACGCCGGTCCGTGCCGTGTCCGCCGCGACCCCGCAGCCGAAGCCGATCATCCGGCGTCGAGCACTTCCGTGCGTGATGATCACCGAACCGCGGACCCCGAGGAGCGGCGAACCGCCGGCCTTCTCGTAGTCGAAGACCGATCGGATGCGCCCGATCGCGGGCCGGAACAGCAGGTACGCGAGGCGTCCCCGAAGCGAGCCACGGAATTCGGCCCGGAAGAGATCGAAGATGAAGGTCGACAGGCCCTCGAAGAACTTGATGACCACGTTGCCCGCCACGGCATCGGTCACGACGACGTCGGCCAGCGTCCCGGTCAGGTCGCGTCCCTCGACGTTGCCCACGAAGTTGAGCCCGGACAGGTCAAGCAGTTCGGTCGCCTGTTGAATGCGGAGATCGCCTTTGCCCTTCTCCTCGCCGATGGACAGGAGCGCGACGCGCGGGTTCTCGATGTGCAGGACTCGCTCCGCGAAGATAGCGCCCATCCGGGCGTACTGCGCGAGGTTCTCGGCACTCGAGTCCGGGTTCGCGCCGATATCGAGCAGGACGAACGGGGCACCCTTCCGGATCATCTGAACGGCGAGCGCCGGTCGGTCGACGCCGGGGAGTCGGCCAATTCGAAGGACGGCAGCCGCCATGGCCGCGCCCGTGTGGCCGGCGGTCAGAACGGCGTCGGCGTCACCCTTGCGCACGAGCTCACAGGCGACGAGGACGGATGAATCCTTCTTCTCGCGCAGGGCGCGGGCGGGATGCTCGTCCATCTCGATGACCTGGGAAGCGTGGACGATCGCAACGTTGCCGGGCAGGTCGCCCGCGATGGCCCGAATGCGCGATTCATCGCCAACGAGAAGGACATGGTCCTCCGGATGGGCACGCGCGTGATCGATGGCGCCGGGAACGACTTCAGCCGGGCCGTGGTCCCCGCCCATCGCATCCACGGCGATTCGGACCCCGGTGGCGTCCGACTCCGGCGCGACGGCGAGGTTGGTCACCGGATCAGGACGCGGGCTCGTCCTTGGACGTCTTCAGCTCGAGCACCTGTCGTCCGCCGTAAAACCCGCAGTTCGGGCAGGCGCGATGGCCCTGCTTCGGCTGATGACAGTGCGAGCACTCCTCGAGCCTCGGCAGCTCGATGGCCAGATGCGCGCGACGGTCTCCCTGTCGAGCGTGAGAGGCACGTCTCTTTGGCACACCCATGGTGTCGTGTTGCTCCTTTCGGTGGCCGTCACCGCGTGATGGCCGGATCCGCTGCGTCGCGCACCGCGACGCCATGTTCAAGTTCGAAGGACAGCTGGCCCTGGGCGCACAGGCGAGGGACCGAGCGCGGAGTCTACTCGTTCTTGGCGTCGGCGTCGACCTGAAACCCCCGAAGTGCGGCCAGCCGCGGGTCGATATCGTCGATGTCGTGCGGCGGATGCCCATCGGCCATGCGTGCGCCGCATTGGGGACACAACCCGAGACAGTCGGGTCGGCACAGCGGCGCAATGGGTGCCGACAGGGAAATCGCCTCGCGCATCAGGGATTCAAGGTCCAACTCGTGGTGGACCGTGAGTCGCATCACGTCGGCTTCGATCGAAGGGTCGACCGCCTGGCCGGTGACCGGATCGATGGCCGGAAGGATTTCCTCGCGGATGGCCGCGACGAGCGGCACGGGAGCCGGCCCAAGGCAGCGCGAGCAGTCCATCGACAATTTCGTTTGGAGATCGCCGCGAATGAAGATGCCCCGATTCGTACGCGACAATTCGAGGGTGCCCGAGATCGGACCGCCGAGGACGAGGTCATCGTCCAGCGCGATCGTTGTTGGGTCGATCTCCAGATGCCGGACCGAACCAGCGGATTCGGCCAGGAACGCGGCGAGTGGAACCTTCAGGTCAGGACTGCCCATCACTGGTAGGTGGGTGCGTCCTCGTCAGAATCAGCGTCGGCCTCGCCGTACTCGTCGAGTCCATCGCCCTGAGCGTCCTCGAAGGACGCGCCAATCTCGGCCGCCGCGAGATCGGCCCGTCGCTCATCCAGAACAGCAATCCCCTTCTGGACTCCGGCCAACGCCTTGCCGACTTCGAGTTCGAGCGCCTCGAGCATGCCGAGGGCGTAGTCGTCGGCGCCTGCCCGGACCGCCTCGGCCTGCGTTCGCGCCTCGGCGATGATTTCCAGCCCCTCGTTTTCGGCCCGCTCAAGCAACCCCCGCTCGCCGATCAGGAATGCCGCCTGCTCCTGAGCCCGGCTGGTGATGCTGCGCGCCTCGTCATCGGCCTTCTCGATGATCCGCTCACCCTCGGCGTTGATGCGCTTGGCAGCGCGAACTTCCTCGGGAATGGCGACCCGGAGCTGATCGATGAGATCGAGGATCCCGTCCCGATCGACGACCGCGTTCCGGGTGAGCGGCAACGACTTGCCACTCGAGATCAGGGATTCAAGCCGCTCGAGGAGGAAGATGATGTCCAGGGCGCTAACCTCCAGCAGGGGCGAGTCAGCGGCGATTATCGCACGCTGGTCGTGGATTGATCGCGAGCGAACGCGGCGGTGATCGCGCCGGCGGCGCTCCGGGGCACCATCGCGGACACGTCGCCCCCGAACGAGGCGATTTCCTTCACCAGGCTGGAACTCACGTAGCCGTGCTCGACAGCCGTCATGAAGAAGACCGTATCCAGATCCGGGGCCAGCTTCCGATTGTTGTGGGCCAGCTGCATCTCAACCTCGAAATCCGAGACGGCGCGGAGGCCACGGACGATCGACGTGCCGCCGTGCACCCGCGCCGCATCGACGGTCAGTCCGTCGAACGAGACAACTTCGATCCGCGTCTCGGGTAGGCCGGCTTCGTGGATCGAATCGCCGAGGACAGCCATGCGCTCGGCGACGGTCAGCAGGGGTTGCTTGCGCGGGTTTGCGATGACCGCGACGACGACGCGGTCGTAGACGGCCAGGGCTCGACCGAGCACATCGAGATGACCGTTCGTGACCGGATCGAACGATCCCGGGTAGACCGCGGTCCTCACGGCTGTGCCTCCATCCTGTTGGCCATTCGATAGAAGGTAAGAGCGGTGTCGCCGAAACGCCGAACTCGCTCCGATGCTAGCAGCCCGATCCGGTCCGCCGGCTGGTCGCGCCAGAAATGCTTGGCAACCACGAGCGCATCCTCAGCCATCGGCGAGGTCTCGGCACCGAGCAACTCGAGGGCCGACTGGAGGAGTTCGGGCTTGTCGTACGGCGGGTCGATGAGGGCGACGGCAATCGGACCATGCGCGAACGCATCTGGCGAACGCAGCCACGTGATCGCCTCACGCTGCACGATGCGGGCATTCGGGCCCGCCAGGTGGGCACGCAGGAGGTTCTCGGTGATGGTCGCGACCACCGCCCCGTTCTGCTCAACGAAGAGGGCGCAGGCGGCCCCGCGCGATAGGCCTTCAATCCCGCCCGCGCCACTGCCGGCGAAGAGATCCAGGATCGTGGCTCCGCGCAAGGCCGGCTCCAGGATCGCAAACAAGGTCTGCTTGACGCGATCGGAGAGGGGCCGAGTCATCTCGCCCGGGGCAGCAAGGCGGACACCCCGTGCCGTTCCGGCGATGACCCTTCCGGCTCCGTCGCGCGCTGATGTCACGCCCCCGACTCCGCGTCGGCTCGTGCGATCGGAGCGAGCCACCCGGAGCGAAGCTCGAGTGCGAGGGCGTCGTGGCCGGCTCGGAGCGTTCCGTCGGTCGTCAGTAGTTCCTCGGCGACCTCACGGGCCTGGACCGCAAGCGCCCGATCTGCCTCCCGCTGGAGCGAGGCCACTCGGAGACCCGGAAGCCCGCTCTGTTCGAAGCCCAGGACGTCACCCTCGCGCCTCAGTTCCCAGTCCTTCTCGGCCAGCGTGAACCCGTCGCGTTCATCGCGAATGACCGCGAGGCGCGCTCGTGCTGTCTCGTCGGTCGAGTCGGAGACCAGGACGCAGAAGGATTCCTCGGTCCCCCGCCCTACCCGGCCACGCAGCTGGTGGAGTTGGGCGAGCCCGAACCGATCAGCGCTCTGGATGATCATCATGGTCGCCTCGGGCACGTCCACGCCCACTTCGACGACCGTAGTCCCGACGAGGACATCGAGCGTCCCGTCGCGGAATCGGGCCATCTCGGCATCGCGGTCGCTGGCCTTCAGCCGCCCGTGCACGAGTCCAACCCGGAGCGGGGCGAGGAGCGCGCGCAGGCGGACCGCCTCCGCCTCCGCCGCCACGGCGGTCGAGGCGATGACCGATTCGTCCGGCAGCCCGAAGAGGTCGAGGGCCGGTTCGTCCGCGGCGTCGCTCTCAACGATCAGGGGGACGACGACAAATGTGCGGTTGCCGCGTGCCGCTTCATTTCGGACCCGGTCCCAGGTGCCATCGAGATCATCGAAGCCACGTATCCCGGTGCGGACCGCCACGCGCCCAACCGGTGGCGTCCGCAGATCGGTGACGTCGAGGTCCGCGTAGAGGACCTGGCCGAGGGTCCGCGGAATGGGCGTCGCGGTCATGAGCAGGACGTGCGGCACGCCCCCCCCCTTGGCCTCGAGAGCCGCCCGCTGCTCGACACCGAACCGATGCTGTTCATCGACGATCGCCAGGGCGAGGTCCGCGAATTCGACCGACTCCGAGATCAGGGCATGGGTCCCGACGACGACGCGGGCCAGGCCCGATCGGATCAGGTCTCGGGTATGAGCGGCATCCGCCGCTTTGAGCGAGCCGGTGAGGAGCTCCACGCCGATCCCGAGCGGGCTGAGTAGATCGATGAGCGTGCGCTGGTGCTGACGTGCCAGCAGGTCGGTCGGTGCCAGCAGCGCTCCCTGTCGACCGGACAGTGCGGCTGCGGCAAGCCCCCAGGCCGCAACCGCGGTCTTGCCCGACCCGACGTCACCCTGGAGGAGTCGGAGCATCGGCGTCGAGCCCGCCAGATCTCCGCGAACGACATCAATTGCGACCGACTGATCCGGGGTCAGCGAGACCGACCGTCCGATCTTGGCCGAGAGGGCGGCCTGGAGTGCGTCACTGATGGACTGCGCCTGCGCTTCGGAGATCAGGATCGGCTGTCCATGCTCACCCACCCTGGATCGCCTTCGGCCGACCATCCCGATCTGGAGGGCGAGAAGCTCGTCGAACGCGAGGCGTCGGAGTGCGGCGTCACGTCGCTCGAAGCTCGTCGGATAGTGCGCCTCCTCGACGGCCTCGCCGATGTCGATGAGCAACGCGTCGGAGCGGACGCTCGCCGGGAGGTATTCCGGATACGCGGCGGCCGTGGCATCGAGGGCACCGCGCACCGCGCGCCTGAGCGATGCCGAAGTCAGTCCTGCGGTGAGGCGGTAGATCGGCACGATCCGGCCGGCGTGCAGGAGTGCCGCGCCGTCGTCGGCCTGGAATTCCGGGTTATCGAGCGTCATCCGGTAGCCGAATCGGCGCAGCTTGCCGCTGACCACGATCGAGTCGCCGACCTTCAGGCGTCGCTCAATGAAGCGTCGCCCGAACCACGTGGCATCCAGGCTCCCGGTCTCGTCCTCGAGCCGCGCGATCGTGCGCTGCACGCGACGCCGGAACGAGGCCTCAACGCGAAGCTCTCCGACCCGAACGCGCGCCGAAACCATCTCGCCATCGGCGACGGCGCCGAGATCGCCGATTCGGCGCATCTCGCGCAGGTCCTCATAACGGCGCGGGACCCGAAACAGCAGATCACGAACCAGGTTCACGCCGATCCGGCGACCGGTCCGCGACAGGGCGACGGCTCCCGGAAGCCCCGAGCGACCGACGGGCGTCTCGAGGAGTTCGAGCGGATCGGACGGCGGGGCTGGTCGCGGGGACTTCGCCACGCGCTTCGGGGAGCCGCGCCCGCTAGGCGGACGAGCGTCGCGGTTGACCGAGCCCGCCATGCCTACTCGGCGGAAATCAGGAAGTGATAGTGCGGCTGACCGCCGTGCACCACTTCGATCTCCGCTCCGGGTGCGCCCTCTCCGATCTGCTTTGCCAGCAGCTCGGTCTTCTTGAGATCGGTGCCTTCGCCGTAGTAGACCGTGATCAGCTCGTAGCCCGCGGCGAGGGAGCCGATCGCCGTGAGAACGGCCTTGGTGACGTCGTCATCCACGGCAACCAGCCCGTCATCGGGGTCCAGCACGATCGTCTGACCTTCGCAGACCTTCACCCCTCCGATCGTGGCGTGGCGCACGGCCGTGGTCACAGACAGGGTCTGGATCGCCCGGCCCGCTGTGGTCATGGCCGTGGCGTTGTCCCCTGCATTGAGCGTCGGGTCCATGGCCAACAGGGCCGCGAAGCCCTCGGCAGCGTTGCGCGTGGCGACGACGCTCACCGGTCGGTCCGTCATCTGCGCTACCTGCCGGGCCGCGAGCACAACATTTGGATTGTTGGGCAGGATCAGGACTTCGTCGGCAGCCACGGAGTTGATCGCCTCGAGGAGTTCGCCGGTGCTCGGGTTCGCGGACTGTCCCCCGACGACGACGCGACTCACACCGAAGTCACGGAAGATTGCCGCCAGCCCGTCGCCCGCCGCCACCGCCACAACCGCCAGGGGGACGACCGCGTCCGGGGTGGCCGGCTCAGGTTCGGCAGGCTCAGGACCTGACGCGACCATCGTTCCCTTGGGCGCTGGTTTCGACCCCTCCCCGGTGAACTCCGCGGCGCGGGTCTCACGGACGTCCCGAGCCTGATTGTCGAGGTTCTCGACGCTGATCCTGGACAGGCTCCCGATCTCGAGACCGTGGCTGATCACCTTGTCCGGACGATCGTTATGGACGTGGACCTTGACCGCTCGGGCGTCTCCCGCCACGAGCACGGACTCGCCGATGGACTCGAGGTGATCCCGCAGGGCATCCACATCGAGCAGCTCGCCGGGCCGCGCCTGAAGGAGGTACATCGTCTCGTACCCGAACCCTTCATCGGCGTGCGCAACAAGGACGGACCGTTTCGGAGCGGCCTCGGATGCGACCGTCGGGGACTCGGGTGCCCGACCGATCATGAACAACAGGGCCCCCTGGAACAGCCGATACAGGCCCTGTCCGCCGGAATCGACCACGCCCGCCTCACGAAGAATGGCCAGGAGCGTTGGCGTCCGGGCGACTGACTTCTCGGCGGCATCGAGGGTCACGGTGAGGACGGACTCGATGTCGTTCTGCTTCTCCGCGGCCGCGACAGCGGCTGCCGACGCCTCCCGGATTACGGTGAGGATGGTGCCCTCGACTGGCTTGGCGACCGCACCATAGGCGGCTCGCGTGCCCGAATCGAGCGCGTTCGCGAGGTCGAGCCCGTTGAACCGCGCCTTGCCCTGGAGCGCCTCGGCGATACCGCGGAGGATCTGGCTCGTGATGACCCCGGAATTGCCACGTGCCCCCATGAGGGCCCCGAATGAGGCGGCAGCAGCAATGCGCTCCGCACGGGCACCCTCACCGGCGCCCTCGGCTTCGATCAGTGCCGCTTTCACCGTCGCCAGCATGTTCGTACCGGTGTCGCCATCGGGTACCGGGAAGACATTCAGCGCATTGATCTCCTCGACATGCGCCTCGAGGTTCGCGACCGCGGCCCGGAACGCCCCGAGAAGACCACGTCCGTCGCAGGCGCGTCGCGCCATCAGGCGACGTCCGTTCCGCTATCCGCAAGATCGGAACTGCCCATCCCCTTGTGCGTGGGTGCGTCAGGCGGTTGGGTCCCGGGCGATGCATCGAAACCGCCGATGCGGATACGCAGATCGTTGACCTCGCGCCCCAAAGCGCGTCGAATCCCGTATCGGACCGCCGAGTCAACCTGGCGCGCGACCTCCGCAACCGGTAGACCCCTCGTGACGCGCAGCGTCAGATGAATCGCGAGGTCATTGCCAGCGAAGGCGATCCTGATACCGGGCGTTCGACCCACGAACGCGGCGTGGATCCGCTCGATGACGCCGGCTTCGAACCCTGCCACGCCATAGGAGCCCAGGACAGCGGCGCGCGTGATGTCGGCAGCCGCGCGGCGGGTCGCGAGGGCTCGGCCGGGGAGTTCGTCAGTAGGCAACAGGCGAAGACCTCGTCAGCGAGGGGCGAGCCGAGCGTCGGAGCGGCCCTGAGTGCGTGCTATCATACCGCCCCGATCGGGCCCAACGGCTCGGACGCTCCACGAAACCCACTCCGAGGAACAACATGGCTCGCTCCTGTGCAATCTGCGGCAAAGTGTCGATGGGCGGTTTCAATCCCCAGTCGTCGGGCATGAACCGTGTTCGCGCCCATCGCCGCCTTCAGCCGAATCTTCAGCCACTGACCACCAACGAGGGTGGCACGCCCAAGAAGATCCTGGCCTGCACCCGCTGCCGCCGGACGCTCACCAAGAGCGCTCGCTAGCACTCGTCCGGCTCGTCCGGACCGCACGAACCACGACCGGCCGCGAAGCGTCCGGTCCTTTTCATGTCCGCTCGCGGGTCCGGCCGTCCTCCGTGTCCAGCCAGATCGTGAACGGTCCGTCGTTCACGAGCTCCACGGCCATCTCGGCCCCGAACCGACCCGTGGTCACCCTGGCCGCGCCAAGGGCTGCCAACTGTGCCGCTACCCGGCCGTAGAGCCGTTCGGCAGTCTCGCCCGGCGCCGCGTCCGTGAACCCTGGACGCCTCCCCTTCGAGGTATCGGCATACAGCGTGAACTGGCTCACGACCAGGACCGCGCCGGAGACATCGAGCAGCGAGCGGTTCGTTCGCCCGGATTCATCCGCGAAGATCCGGAGCTCGACGATCCGGCGCGCGAGCGCGTCGGCGGTCGCTTCATCGTCGCTGTGCCCGACACCGACGAAGGCGACGAGGCCCGACCCAATCTCCGCCACGAGCTCCTCGTCGACGCGAACAGAAGCCCTTGAACACCGTTGGAGCAGGGCGCGCATCAGCGCGACGTGGCGCCGAGCGCCGCCCGCCAGATTCCGGCAATGGTGATCGCCCATGGGATGAGCAGCACCGGCGACGATGCGCCGCCGAACCAATCGGCCCTGACGATGCCGATCACGCCGACGGCACCGACCACGGCGATCAACGCGCCCTGTCGGACGACGGCCCATCGAACCCTGCCCGCGGCTCGACGGAACGCACCCTGGTCGCCGGCCTCGCCGTCGCGGACTTCGGCATCGACGGCCGGATTGGCGGCCTGGTCAACGAACCTTCGGAACCAGCCCGGAGCGTGGACGATCGCGGCGTAGGCAATGGATGCATAGGCGAGGCCACCAAGGACATCGACGACATAGTGGTCGGCCAGGTACACGATCGAGAACCAGACGCAGACCGCGTACGCGAGCATCAGCCAGCCTGGCCGCCCGAATGCCCGCCGAGCGAACAGGAAGGCCAGGAACGGATAGCCCGCGTGGAGTGATGGGAAGGCCGCAACCTGGTTCGGGTTGACCTCGTAGATCGCGTAGCTGAACAGGTAGCGGCCCTCGAACCCGAACAGGCGGGCGAGGTCGTTGAAGCCCTGGGCCTTCAGGTACGTGATCGCCGGCACGCCGTCCGGACCCGGGATCAGGCCATGCTCGGCGGCCCACCAGGGCGGCGCGACCGGCAGGATGAGGTAGGTCGCGAATCCGGCCATGGACAGCAGGATCAGCGCCGCAACGTAGTCGTAATAGGCGCGCCGTCGCCGCACCCAGAGCAGGAATGCGACCGCGATCGGGAGCGGAAAATGCAGGAAGTAGAAGACCGTGCCGGCGATCGCGAAGACGTCCAGACCCGACGCGGGATGGAATGCCTCCTGGAGGATCTGGGTCGGCAACAGGCCGCCGAACAGAGCCCGTTCGATGGCCAGGACATCGGCCGCATGGATCACCCGATTGAGATCGTCCGCGTAGCCGCGCATGAGTTCGTACGCCAGGAACAGGCCGATGAACGGCACCCAGTCGCGAATGAACAGGCGGCCGCGACCGAGAATGACCGCAGCCAACCCGAGGGCGACAAGCATCACGTCCGGCGTGATCGAGACGCCGCTCACGATCATCAGGCCCGACAAGACGACCACGTAGCCGACGATGGTGAAGAGCAGCAGCCGGTCGTTTCGGCGATGCAGATCGGCATTCGGTTCAGCAGGCAGCGCTTCCTTGATGATCGGCAGCGTCTCCTCCACGACCGACGGCGTGTCCTCGCTCACTGGACCACCTCGTTCGGTTGGGGCGGCAGGGGCGCCGGGACGAACGGTGGCGTCGGCATCCCGGCGGCACGCCAGGCAGCGGCATCGACCAGCAACGTATCTCGACGCTGGGCGAAGCGCTCGCGCGCCGCCTCCTCCGCGGACGCGGGCAGAAGCAGATCCCAATCACGTTCTTCGTCCCGGGCGTCGAGATCCAGGGGGCCGGATCGGAAGACGAACGCCGGGATACCCGACCGTTCAATCTCGCCCTGAAGGGTCCGCGCCAGGTGACGTGGAAGCGTCGCGAAGGTGACCATGCGATCTCGCGGGATGGGTGGCACGCCATGGTTGAGGGAATACTGGTAGCCCTCGTCGGCCAAAGCCCGGACGAGCCGAATCTCCCGTCCCATGTCGCGGCCCTTGATCCAGAGCGCCGAACCGACGACGAGGACATCGGCCGCAAGCCCGCCGATCAGTTCCGCCGTATCGCGGCTGACCCCTCCATCGACGTGGACCTCAGCTCCGTGGAGCTTGTGGGACAGAAGCTCGCGCGCAGCCAGAACCTTCTCACGCGCAACGTCGGCCATGAACGCCTGCCCGCCGAACCCGGGCTCGACGGTCATGACCATGACGATGTCGAGGAGCTTGCGATACGGCTCCAGGGCCGACAGTGGGGTCCCCGGGCGGAGTGATAATCCGGCGGCCCTCCCGGCAGACCGGATCTTGCGCAGAACTGGCTCGATGGGACGCTTGATCTCGACATGGATCGTCACCGAATCGCAGCCGGCATCGAGAAACTCGTCGATGTAGCGATCCGGTTCGGAGATCATCAGGTGAGCATCGAGCGGCAGTCGTGTCCGACGGCGGAGCGCCTTGATCGTCCTGGGGCCAAAGGTCAGGTTCGGGACGAAGTGGCCATCCATCACGTCGAGATGGATGCGGTCCGCACCCTCCTTCTCGGCCCGACGAACGGCGTGAGCGAGGTTCCCGAGGTCGGCATCGAGGATGCTCGCCGCAACACGGGCCCGGCCGAGCGTTTTCGGTGGAGTCGGCGCGACCTTGCTCCGTGGCGTCATCAGGCGTCCACTCCGCTGGGAAGGCCCTCGGCACTGCGTTCCCCACGAAGCGCCGCTGCGGACGTCGCTTCGAGCCGCGCTCGGCGACGAGCGACGGCGGCCACCGGTGGCGCTCCTGCACGGTCGGCTGCCAATTGGCCACAGGCGGCGCCGACCTCCTGCCCCCGGTTCCGCCGAATGGTCACGGGCAGACCGTCCCGGCGCAGCCGCTCGGCAAACCGCTCGATGACGGGCATGGGACTGGCGGTCCACGGCGTGTGCGCGACCGGGTTCATCGGGATCAGGTTCACATGCGCGAGCGTACCCCGGAGCAACTCCGCCATGGCATCCGAATCGGCATCGGTGTCGTTCACGCCGCCGATCATCGTCACCTCATAGCTGATCCGACGGCCCGTCGCGACGGCGTGCTCCTTCGCGGCGGCCACGACCTCGGCGACCGGCCAGCGTCGGTTGAGCGGCACGAGCACGTCACGCAGCGGATCGCGGGCCGCATGGAGACTCACGGCCAGCGTGAACTGCGGCCCGAGCGCGGTCAGGCGCCGGATCCCGGGTACGACTCCGGACGTCGACACGGTGATATGCCGCGCCCCGAGGCCGAACCGACCCGGATCGTTCAAGGCCTCGACTGTCTCAAGCACGCGATCGAGGTTCAGGAGCGGTTCGCCCATGCCCATGAACACGATGTTGGTCAGTCGCCGGCCACGAGCGACGAGGCGGCGCGAAGCGCTTCGGACCTGATCGAGAATCTCGGCCGTCTGGAGATCCCGCCCGAACCCGAGCTCACCCGTCGCACAGAACGGGCAGGCAACCGCGCAGCCGGCCTGGCTCGAGATGCACAGCGTGTTCCGCTCGCGTCGGTCGGATCCGGACGGGTAATGCATGAGGACGCTCTCGATGGCGGCTCCGTCACCGAGCCGATGAAGGGCCTTCTCCGTCCGACCGCCATCGGCCGACACGAACTCCGAGTCGGACACGGTGTCCCAGGCGAACGACGAAGCCAGCGCGGTCCGCAGCTCGGAAGGCAGCGTCGAGACGGCATCGAGTGATGCGGCTTCCGATCGCCAGAGGGCATCGAGGACCTGGCGCGCTCGAAAGGTCGGCTCGCCGCGGTCGCGGAACCATGCCTCGAGCTGGGCTGCGGTCTGGCTCGAGATTCCCGGTCGTCCGGGTGGGCCGCCCGCGAGATCGAGCATCGGTGTCGGCATCTGGCTGGGCATCGGGGCGCATTGTCGCACGGCGGGATCGCCTGGCTGCGGACCGAGGCCCGCGGAGAAGGGCCGGCGCAATGCGCCTGCGCCGGTGCGCCCCTGTCAGTCGCTGGGCGACACGTCGCCATTCGTGCGGTGGTCGCGAAGCGCACGCCAGATCCGCTGCGGAGTCATCGGCAACTCCTGCGGCCGAATGCCCGTGGCGGCCGCGACGGCATTGGCGATGGCTGCGGCACCACCGACGACGGCGGCCTCCCCAATGCCCTTCGCGCCAAACGGTCCGTCAGGCGCGGGCACCTCGACGTACGAGGCGTCGATCAAGGGCACGTGCTCGGCGCGGGGAATCGCGTAGTCCAGGAAGGTCGCGCTGGTGAGCTGGCCACCCGCATCGTGGACCAATGCCTCGTACAGGGCCCAGCCGATCGCCTGCGCAGCGCCGCCGTACTGCTGACCGGCAATGAGCGCCGGGTTCAGGGCGCGGCCGACATCCTGGATCGCCTCGAACCCGAGGACGCGTGTTTCGCCTGACGCCGGGTCCACGCTGACATGGGCAAGGAATGCCGCAATTGACGGTGCGAGGCTCGTATGGGCCGAGGTCGCATGCCCTTCGATCGGAGCCCGCGACGCCCGATCGTTGGCCCGAATCAGCTTGGCGACCGAAAGGCCACGGCCCGGGGTTCCGCGCGGACGGACCACGCCGTCGACGATCTCGAGGTCATCGACCGAGATCTCCAACTCTGCCGACGCCGCAGCCAGCAACTGGCGACGTGCATCCTCGGCCGCGAGGCGAACCGCGCGCCCGGCCGAATAGGTCACCGTGCTCCCGCCGCTGCCCGGCGAGGGCGGTGCCGACCCGGTGTCCACGGTGATGATCTCGATGGCATCCGGCGACATCCCGAGCACTTCGGCGGCGATCGCCTGGAATGCCCCATTCGTGCCCGACATGTCGACGACGCCCGTGACGATCTGGACGCTTCCATCCGGCGACATCCGGCACAGCGCCGCGGCTGGATCCTTGCTCCCCGGCCAGTAGCCGACCGAGAGGCCGATCCCCTCCCCCGCGGGCAGCTGCGCCCGGCCCTGCCAGCGCGGCCGAGTTTCGACGACATCGAGGACTTCGTCGAGCGCATGTGGTGCCCAGGCCTCGTCATCGACCATGGGATCGCCCGGCCGACTTCCGTTCCGCCGACGCAGCACCACCGGATCGACACCGAGAGCACCCGCCAGCTCGTCAACCACCGATTCGATGGCGAATGCGGTGGGCGGACCACTCGGCCCTCGGTACGGCCCGGTGCCCACTCGATGGGTCAGCACACCGTAGGCGCTGATCTCCACGTTCGGCCAGCGGTAGGGGCCCGCGACGAGCACCCCAGCGAGGGCATCGGCGCTGAAATCGGCAAACGCCCCTCCATCGGCCAGGATCCGGACCCGCAGCGCCGTGAACGTCCCATCGGCATCGGTCGCGACTTCGACGTCCAATTCGAACGCTTGGGATGGATTGGAGGCGAGGAAGTCGTGGCGGCGTTCGAGGATCAGGCGGACGGGGCGACCCAGCCGGAGAGCGCTTGCGGCCACGATCGGCTCGAGAATGGCCCACTTGCCGCCGAAGGCGCCGCCAAGCGGGGCCGGCACCACACGGATCCGATTCGTCGGCAGGCCGAGGACACGACCGAGATCCTTGCGCAGGGCAAAGGTGCCCTGCGTACTGGACTCGACGACCAGGGTTCCGTCGTCGTCGACCCAGGCCGTACACCCCTGGGTTTCGATGTAGCCCTGATGGACCCACGCCGTCTTGAACTGGCGGCGTACGGTGGCGGCTGCAACCGCGAATGCCGTTTCCACGTCGCCCGTCCGATATCGCGTGCGACCGACGACATTGGCCGACCAGCGTTCCTGATCGATCGAATCGTCGCCAGCGCCGCCGACAGCCGCGTGCGTCTGGGCATCCATCGCGGTCTGCCCGCCATCGTCCTCGAGCAGGTCGGGGCGCACCAGAACGGCGTCGATGTCCATGGCAGCACGCAGATCGAGGACGACCGGCAGCGGTTCGAGATCGATCATCACGAGTTCTGCCGCGTCTGCTGCCTGTGCTTCAGTCTCGGCGATGATCACCGCCAGCGGCTGGCCGGCGAAGACGACCTCATCCTTGGCCAGCGGGATCGCCAGGCGGTCCGATCCGGCCTTCAGACTGAGGTCGGAGGCAAGGAACACCGCAACGACACCCACGGCCCTTCGCGCCTCGTCCGTGTCGACGGAGACGATCCGCGCATGAGCGTGGGTTGCCAGCACGAGGCGGGCATGGAGCCCCCTGTACCGAGGGCGGTCGGCCACATAGCGCATCGCTCCGGTGACCTTGACCCGCGAGTCCGTCCTGGGTCGAGCCACGCCCACGCCATGCATCGGGTTCATGCCTCGGGCTCGGGGCCGGACGGTGGCACAGTGGCGTCGACCGCGGCCCCGACGATCGATGGACGCCCACGTCGGAACGCCGCGCCCGGCATCGAGCGACCACCCGCTGGCTGCACAGTCTCGAGAACGAGACGCCCATCCGACGTCGTGAGCGCGATACCGTCCCCATGAGCAACGATTCGCCCGGGCCTGTCACCGGGCATGGCCCCGGCGATCGAGCCGTCGTGAACCACGAGTCGCAGCCCGCCGGCTTCGATGAAGGCTCCAGGCCACGGGCGAAAGGCACGGACCTGGCGTGCCAGGCCAAGCGCCGGGAGACCCGGATCAAGGCGGCCGTCGGCACGCCGAAGGGGTCGGGTCAGGGTCGCGACCGCTGCGTCCTGGGGCATGCTCCGCAACGGCCCTGCCAGCAGCATCGAGATGACCTCATCGAGGAGTGCCACTCCAACGTCGGCCGCCTGCGCCTCGAGCCCGGGTGCATCCTCGGTTCCCGTGACCGACCACGAGCGAGCGGTGATGATCGGGCCCGTGTCGAGGCCGGCGTCCATCTGCATGATCGTGACGCCTGCCTCCGAATCGCCGGCCAGGATGGTCGCAGGGATCGGCGTGGCGCCACGATGGCGTGGTAGGAGGGACGGGTGGATGTTGATGATCCCGTGGGCAGGGAGGTCGATGACCGACTGCGGGAGCAGCTGTCCGAAATCGGCCAGCACACCCAGATCCGGCGCCAACTCACGGATCGCCTCGATCGAGTCAGTCGACCGGACGCGTTTTACCTGAAGGAGCGGTAGCAGCGCGCTCCGGGCCGCCATCGCCACCGGGACGGGCGTCAATGTCCCAGTCCGGCCGACACGTCCATCCGGCGGCGTGATCACCCCAACAATCTCGATCTCGGAGCGGCGGACCAACGAATCGAGCATGGGCACCGCGAACGAACCCGACCCGAAGAAGACGGTCCGCAGGCGCGTTGTCGGAGCACCATCGAGCGGCGCCATCACGCGAGTGCTGGCGTCCGAACCTCGTGCGACGAGCCTTCGCCGGCGTCCTCGCTCTCATCGTCATCGTCATGGCCCGTGGGCAGGAGCTCATCGAGAGACTCGAGGTAGTCGATGTAGAGCTTTCCCTCGAGGTGGTCCAGCTCGTGCTGGAGGGCACGACCCAGGAGGCCCGACCCCGCGACCCTGATTCGCCGGCCGGCCCGATTCTGGGCAACGACCCAGACGCGCTCGCGGCGTGTCACGTAGGCGGCATAGCCCGGAATGGACAGGCAGCCTTCGAGATCCCGGTCATCCCCGGTCGATTTGACGATTTCGGGGTTGACGAGCTCATACAGCTGGCTGTCGACCTCGATCACGCACGCGTTGAGTGCTTCCCCCAACTGCGGCGCCGCAAGCCCGACGCCGGGCGCATCGCGCATCGTGTGGGCGAGGTCATCCAGCAATCCGTGGAGGTACTTGCCGAAACTCTCGACGGGTCGGCCCTTGAGCCGAAGCCGAGGGTCACCGAGAAGGAGGATGGGTCGGACGCTCATGACCAAAGTATAGGCGAGCGCGGCCCCAGTTCCCGATCAGGACGGCACGGCGCCGTCCCAATCAGACGCAACCGGTGCTCCCGGTCAGTCCTTGGAGGCTTCCCCGTCGGTCGAGGCGGAAGCGGCCTCGTCAGCTGCGGCAGCCTTGGCAGCCTGATCGCGTCGGAGATCGGCCGCGAGGTCACGGGATTTCTCGGCGATTCGAGATCCGGCTTCGGCCGTGAGTTCGGCAGCGCGTGCCGCGACCGGCCCCGCCTTCTCGCCAGCGACGACCGCCAGCTCCGCAGCCTTGGCGCTGACCTGGCGAAGGATCGGGCCCGCCTGCTCCGTGATGTTCTCGATCATCGCCTGAAGCTGGGACAGCCACTCGCGGGCGCTCGAAGACGCGCTCTCGGAGTCTCCGTTGTTCTCGCCGTCACCGGTCCACGCGAACGTCTCGTCCGCGGCCGGGGTTGGTGATTCCTGCTCTTTGGTTGTTTCGTCGTTCATTGGTCTTTCCTCCTCGTCCGCGAGATGGCGGACTGCGTTGGTCGCTCCATTGTCGTCGTTCTGGCGGTTTTCCACCTCCGCGGAGGGCGAGGCCTGCTCGCCTCCCGGTCAGAGCAGCGATTCCGGGTCCACATCAATCGACCAGGGCATGCCCGGCGGTTCCCCGAGCACGGCGAGTGGATCGTCCCCACGGAGCACAACATTGAACCGCCATCGATCGGCCCTGCGCGCGATGTACGCGACAGCGGGACCCATGACTTCGACCCTCCGACCGAGTTCGGAGGCCCGCGACCGGAGCTGGTCGGCGTAGGCCACGGCCGCTCCTTCCGCAGCGTCGCGATCGGCCATCGCGACGGTCAGCTTGACGAGCCGTCCGAACGGCGGTGAACCGAACTGGCGACGCAGGGCGAGCTCGGCGTCGTAGAACGTGGCCGGATCTGCGTCCTGCACGGCCCGGATCGCAGGATGGTCCGGCTGGTAGGTCTGGAGGATCGCGTGCCCCGGACGGATGCCGCGGCCGGCTCGCCCGATCGCCTGCGCCAGGAGCTGATAGGTCCGCTCCGCGGCGCGCTCATCGGGCAGGTTGAGCGCGACATCGGCGGACACGATCCCGACGAGCGTGATCGAAGGAACGTCGAGGCCCTTGGTCACGAGGCTGGTCCCGACCAGCACGTCAATCTGCCCATCCTCGAGGTCATCGAGGATCCTGGTGGCAGCACCCTTGCGCTCGACCACATCTCGATCCAGGCGAGCCACGCGAAGTTCCGGAAACGTCGTCCGTACCTCCCGCTCGAGGCGCTCCGTCCCGCCACCGAGGTACCGGATCCGCGCCGATCCGCAGGTCGGGCAGCGTGTGGCCAGCGGCGTCGCTCGTCCGCAGTGGTGACAGCGCAGGGTCACCCCTGCCTGGTGATAGACGAGCGGGCGGGTACACTCGGGGCAGGTTTGGGCCGACCCGCAATCCCGGCACAGGACAACGGACGCCGATCCGCGTCGGTTGATGACAAGGATCGCCTGGTCGCCGGCCTCGAGATCGAGCGCTCGAATCGCCGCGTTGAGGGATCGCGAGAGCATGCCCCGCTGCCCCGAGGCGAGTTCTGCGCGGAGATCGACGACCTCGATGGTCGGTGGACGCCCGGACATCCGGTCCGGCAACCGGACGCGCCGATACGTACCATCGCGGGCCTTGCCCTCGGTCTCGACCGACGGCGTTGCCGAGCCAAGCACCACGGCCGCACCCGTCAGGCGACCGAGTTGGAGCGCCGTGTCCCGAGCCTGGAGTCGTGGGGTTCGATCGCTCTTGTACGCGGGATCGTGTTCTTCATCGACGATCACAAGCCGCAGATTCTCGATCGGCGCGAGGACAGCCAGCCGGGTGCCGACAACGACGTCCGCCTTTCCGGATCGAACGCGACGCCACTCGTCGAGGCGCTCGCCGGCCGATAGACCAGAGTGGATCAAACCGATCTCGGCATCGAGATCCGCGCGCAGCCGATCCACGATCGGCATCGCCAGCGCGATTTCCGGGACCAGGACCAGCGCTCGCCCGCCGGCCTCGAGGCAGGCCGCGATCGCGTCGGCGTAGATCGCCGTCTTGCCGCCACCCGTGACGCCATCGAGGAGTATCGGCGTCGAGTCACGTGCCGCCATGGCCGTTCGGATCGCGACGGTTGCTGCGGCCTGCTCAGGCGACAGATCGCTGATCGCCGGTCGCGCCCCGCGGCGCCCGGCCGCCCGTCCCTCGAGCGGAGAGCGAGGATCCTCGCCCACATCGACCCGGATCAGGCCGCGACCACGAAGGCTTCCGATGACCGAGCCACCGTGGCGCGACGAGAGTTCCGGGGCGGGTACGCCGCGCTCGCCGGCCTCCGCCAGTTCCGCGAGTGCGGCCACCTGGCGCGGTCCGAGGCGCTTCCCTCCCCCGCCGTGCGGCGCTTCCGGCCCGGATCCATGCGTCGCGGGGGTGCCGTCCGCCGGCGCGGCGACGAGGCGGACGGTTCTGACATACCGCGGTGCGGCCCCGGCATCGGTCAACGTCCAGTCGAGTTCGATGTCGCCGGCGTCACGCAGAGCTCGGAGCCGCCGCAGCAGCCCGGCGCGCCCTTCGCTCGTTCGAAGCGTCCGGACGGCTCGGGGCCTGTCCTCGAGCTGCTCAAGGACGTCCGTGTCAGCCGCATCGGTGGCCGTTACCGTGCCATCGAGGCCCGTCGTGGATGACCGTGGCTTGCGCTCCGCGACCAGCTCGAGGCGTTCCAGAAGACCTGGCGGCAACATCGCCCGAAGCACCAGCGCCGGTGGCGCGAGATAGGTCGCGGCGATCGCCTGGGCGAGCGCGATCGATGTCGGCGGCAGCAGTGGCCCGTCAGCCCGAACCCGATCGACGACCGGCTTGGCCACGAACCCATCTGTCCCGCCACTGTCCCCGAGAATGATCCCGAGCGCCTGGCGGCGACCGAACTCGACGAGAACGGCCTCTCCCGGAAGCAGCGGCTCCATGCGTGCCGGAACTCGATACGTGAAAGCGTGGGCACCCGCGGCGCCGGCCGCGTCGATCGCTACCGCGACGAGACGCCCTTGGCCAGGATCCCCGTCCTCCAAGACGGGTTCCGCATCATCGGTGACCGCGTCGACTCCCGGTAGGCCGAGGGATTCCTGTTCGAGGTCGGCGTCCACGACTCCCCCTAGATCCGGGTCCGACGCTTCGGGTACTCGGCCTTTTCGCGAAGGATGATCTCGTGAATCTGGGCGGCGGTTCGCTCGATCTGGCCCGTCTCGTTCACGATCACGTGATCGTAGTCATCGCGCCTCGCCAGCTCGAGGGTCGCGTTCCGCTGCCGAATATCCAGTTCGTCCGCCGACTCGGTGGCCCGGGAGCGCAGCCGCTGGAACAGGTCCTCGAGGGATGGCGGCACGAGGAAGATCAGCAGGGCATCGCTGACCCGTTGCTTGACGACGGCCGCGCCCTGGACGTCGATCTTGAGGATGACGTCGTGGCCCGCCTGCAAGGCCGATCGAACTTCGGCGCGCGGGGTCCCGTACCAGTTCCCGTGGACCTCGTTGGCCTCCAGCAACTCGCCGGCGCCTTGAAGGGCCGCGAACGCCTCGCGGGTCAGAAATCGGTAGTGGACGCCGTCGACCTCGTAGCTCCGTCTCGGGCGCGTCGCGCAGGTCACGACGTAGTGATAGTCCGGGACGCGAGGCTCGGCTCGAAGTGCCTCGATCACGCTGTCCTTGCCGACACCCGATGGCCCGGACACGATCACCAGGACAGCGCCTGGCGCTCCGTCGGCGTGAAATCCGGAATCCGTGGATTCGGGCACGATCCCGTCCGATGGAGCGGCGGGCTCGGTCATCGTGGCTCCACGCGCAATTGCATCAGCACCTGCTCCAGCTCCTGGGGGAGAGGTGCCGTCGCGCGAATCAGTTCACCGGTCGACGGCGAGGTCAACTCGAGCCGCCACGCGTGAAGGAAGAGGCGCTCGAGACCCTCCGGTCCTCGTGCCGAGGTCCCGGTGCCGTACACCCGATCTCCGGCAACCGGATGGCCGATGGCGTCGAGGTGGACGCGGATCTGGTGCGTGCGCCCGGTCACGAGATCGAGTTCCAGCAGCGTCCACGCCGCGAACCGCTCGGTCACCCGATAGCCCGTGGTAGCCGGCCGCCCGTCCGGGACCACGGCCATCCGGGTCCGGTGGCGCGGGTCTCGCCCGATGGGTGCCTCGATCCGCCCCACGGCCGCTCCGACCGAGCCCTGCACCAGCGCGACGTAGGTCTTCTTGATCCGGCGCGCCTTCAGCTGCGCCATGAGGCTGTGCTGGGCCAGATCGGTCTTCGCGACCATGAGCAAACCGCTCGTGTCACGGTCCAGTCGATGCACGATGCCGGGCCGGCGCACGCCGGCGATCCCGCCGAATCCCTCGGGCCCGGCCCGACCGAGCAGGGCGTTGACCAGCGTGCCGCTGTCGTGCCCGGGCGCGGGATGGACCACGAGGCCTGATGGCTTGTCCACGATCAACAGGTCCTCGTCCTCGTGGACGACCGTGACCTCGATCTCCGGCTGAGCGATGGGCGTCGCCGCTTCCGGCTCGGGGATCTCGAGGCGCAGGTCCGTGCCGGCTTCGGTCATCGAGTTCGCGCGAAGGGTTCGGTCGCTGATCGTCAGGCGACCCGCCGAGATCAGCTTCTGGACGTGGCTCCGCGAGAGCCCGGTGTGGTCCGTCACGAATCGATCCACGCGCGTCGGGCGCGCGTCGGCGGGCACGCTGAGCACGTGGACGCCGGGCGAGCGCACGCCATCCTCAGGCATCGCCGCTCCCAGGTTCAGCGCGGTCAGGTTCGGTTTCCGTCATGGGAGCGTCGGGCGAGGACGCGTCATGCGCGGACGCATCGGTCGTGGCGCGCGGGCCGGCGAGCGATGGCCAGAGGGCCATCGCGAAGAGCAGCAGGATTGCGCCACTGATCGCTGCGTCGGCCAGGTTGAACGTGAAGAAGCGCGTGCTCCCGAGGCCGCCGTCCACGAAGTCGATCACATATCCGAGCCGGAACCTGTCGATGGCATTGCCGATGGCACCGCCCAGAAGCAGCCCGAGGGTCAGGGTCATATACGGGTTTCGACCGGCCCGGGCATGGAAGCTCACGATCATCGCAATGACGGCCAGGCTCAGCACCGCGAAGACGAGGACCTGGCCGCGAAACAGGCCAAAGAGCGCGCCGTTGTTCTGCGAGTAGACGAGCCGAAGGGCCCCGTCCAGATACTCGATCACCTTGCCGCCGGAGAGTTCCGTTTCGATCCAGGACTTGGTCAGTTGATCCAGCGCGACGACCAGCGCAACGAGCCCGAGAAACGGGGCCCACAGCGGCCGGCCAACCTTGGCAATGGTCATGATCGCGGCTGGCCCTCTCCCCGGCGAGCGAGCGAGATGGTCGCCGCTCCGGCGGTAAGGCCGACCGTCCCGGTGATGGCGCCGGACGGAGGCGCTCCCACCAGATCCGCCAACGTTTCCGCCGCGACGGCATCGAGATGCTCGACCACCCCCTGCGCGAGACCGTCCACGTGGAGCAGGATGCGGTCGTCGAGTTCGAGCCCGGCATCCTTTCGGAGGTCCTGGATGGCTCGCTGCAATTCGCGGGCATCCCCTTCCGCCAGCAGGTCCGCAGTCAGGTCCGTGTCGAGGACGACCAGCAGCCCATCGTCGTGGGCGACGACCGTTCCAGGCCGCGGCATGGCCATGACTTCAACCTCGTCCGCGGCAAGGGTGATCCCCGCCAGCGTGACGGATCCATCGGTGTTGATCACGAAGGCGCCATCCCGAGCTGCCGCCATGACGGCCGGGATTGCCGATCCAAGACGCTTGCCAACCTTGGGAAGGAGCACCTTGAGCCGGCGATCAACCAGCTCCGACTCATCGCCGATCAACTCCACATGGCGGACGTTGAGTTCCTCTGCGATGAGAGCCACGAGGGCTTCGAGCTCGTGGAGGTCGCCGCCGGGCAGCGCCAGCCACAGCCGCGCGAGCGGCTGGCGAACCTTGAGGTTGGCGTTGCCGCGCAGGGTCCGGGCCAGATCGACCGCCCGCCGCGCCGTGGCCATGGCCCCTTCCAGGCGTTCGTTGCGCAGTCCTGCCAACTCCGCAGTCGGGAACCGGGTGAGATGAACGGAGTGCGGCGCGTCTGGGTCCGGTTCCACGACCAGGTTCCGGTACAGCTCCTCGGACAGGAACGGCAGGATCGGGGCACTCACGCGGGCGACCGCGACGAGGGCCGCATGAAGCGTCGCGAACGCAGCAGCGCGATCGGCCCCGGTTCCGCGGGAGAACCGCTTGCGGGACAGGCGCAGGTACCAGGTGGAGATATCGTCGATGTACGTGTCGATGAGGCGCGTCGCGGAGACCGCGTCGTAGTCGGCGAACCGGTCTTCGACGGCGGCCGCAAGCCCCGCTGCCCGGGACAGGATCCACTGGTCCATGGGTGAGCGCTCGAGCATCGGTGGATCGGCAGGGCCGGGTGTCCAACCCGTGAGGCGGGCGTAGGTCACGAAGAAGGCGTAGACATTCCAGAGGATCAGCAGGCGTCGTCGGGCATCGTCGGCGGCGTGCCAGCCGAACAGGATGTTGTCGTCCGGTCGCGACGACATATACAGCCAACGCATCACGTCGACGCCCATCCGCTCGGCGGCTTCATCGAACTCGATGGCGTTGCCCCAGCTCTTATGCATCGCGCGGCCGTCCTCGGCGAACAGCGTCGCGTAGCCGAAGATCGTCTTGAACGGAGGTTCGCGGCGCAGGACCGTACCGGTCACGAGCATGGCGTAGAACCAGTTCCGGAACTGCCCCGGGAAACTCTCAGTGATGAAGTCGGCCGGGAACCACTGGGCCCAGTAGTCGGGCTCTTCGCGGTAGTGAAGCGTGGAAAACGGCACGATCCCTGCATCGAGCCAGGGATTGCCGACGTCCAGGATCCGGGATGTCTCCGCGCCGCACTTGGCGCAGGCGATCTTGACCTCGTCCACGTACGGGCGATGGGGCGTGTGGCCCTCGAACGTGTCCCAACCGGCGACGGCCCGGTCACGCAGCTCGTCGCGGCCACCGATGACCTCGAAGTGCTTGCAGGACGAGCACTCGTAGATCGGGAGCGCCAGCCCCCAGTAGCGCTTCTTGCTGATCATCCAGTCGTGCATGTTCATGAGCCAGTCCAGCTCACGCTCATATCCGAAGCCTGGTAGCCAGCGGACCTGGTCCACGACCTCCATGATCTGGTACCTGAGGCTCTGGTCCACCTGCTCCTTCGTGAGCGTCTCGCGGGGCTGGTCGTAGACCTCGCCCATGCTGATGTACCACTCATCCACGAGGCGGAAGACGAGACCCGTCTGGCATCGCCAGCAATGCGGATACCGGTGGTTGATGGTCTCAAGGCGTTGAAACCGTCCCTCGCGCTTGAGATGCTCGACGATCGGCTCGGTCACATCGCGGACGTCGCGACCGGTCAATGCACCGAAGCCGTCGATGAAGATCCCTGCCTCGTCGAGCGGGGCGATGACCGGAAGCCCGAGGGCCTTGCCGAGCGCGTAGTCCTCGGCGCCGCAGCCGGGAGCGATGTGGACGATGCCCGTCCCCTCCTCCTCGCCGACCTCGGTCCAGGCGACCACCCGGTGGACATACGCGATGCCCGGCTCCGATTTCGTGCCGCGAGCGAATGCCTCGGTGACCGCGGGCAGTTCGTCGAATGGTCCCGCGTAGCGCCAACCGACGAGATCACTGCCCGGGCGCTCCTCGAGGACCTCGAATGGACCTTCGAGGGCCGACTTCAGGGTCCCCTTCGCCAGCCACAGGATGTCGCCGCCCGATCGGACTTGAACGTAGCGCAGCTCCGCACCGACCGCCGCCGCGACATTCGAAGTCAGGGTCCACGGCGTGGTCGTCCAGACGAGCAGCGATTCCCCAGGCCGGTCGAGCAACGGGAACCGGACGGTCAGCCCAGGGTCGTCCCGATCCTGATATCCCTCGTTGACCTCGGTCTGCGATAGGCCGGTCCCGCAGCGAGCGCACCACGGCATCGTGTCGTGGCCTTTGTAGATCCAGCCGCGGCGGTGGCATTCGGCGAGGAAGCCCCAGATCAGGTCGTTGTTCTCGTTGCTGAACGTGAAGTAGCTGCCGCCGAGATCAGGCATGCCGAGACGGCCGACCATCATCTCGACGGTATCGGTCACGGGTCCACGAGGACCGTCGACGGTCACCATCTGGGCCGGATCGTCGGCCAGAAGATCCCGCAGGCGGCGAAGTTCGTCCGGGTCGTTCCAGTCGGTCCAGTAGCCGAGGCGAATGGACTGTTCGGTCTGGCGCGCGGCATAGGTCAGGACGCGCTGCTTGCACAGGCTGACGAACTCGGCGATGCCGTAGGCCTCGATGTCCCGCTTCGAGGTGAAGCCGAGATCCCGCTCCACGTTGACCTCGACCCACAGACCCTGGCAATCGAACCCGTTCTGCCAGCGCTGCGCCTCACCCAGCATGGCGTGGAACCGCTGGTACAGGTCCTTGTACGTACGGCCCCACGCGTGATGGACGCCCATCGGGTTGTTGGCGGTGATGGGACCGTCGAGGAAGCTCCATTTCGGGCCGGCAGCGTTCTGCGCGCGTAGTTCGGCAAACGTCCCGCGCTCTCGCCAGAAGGCAAGGGTCTCGTGCTCCATCGGAACGAGATCCGGGCGCGTGGGGACGGGTCGGAACATCAGGCCTCGCGAGGTTTCTGGACTTGCCGCCGGGCGTCGGCTCGGGCGTCGAACCAACCCGGCCGCGGTTGACGTCGGGTCCGAGTATCCTACCCGCGATGCAGACCGCGCACGAGATGCGTCCGCGCCGAAGCTCCGCCTTCGTCGCCGCGTTCCTCTCCCTCCTGTTCCCCGGGCTCGGACACGCCTATCTCGGCGCCCATCGGCGCGCCCTCGGGTTTGCCGCGCCGCCGATCCTGATCGGGGCGCTGGTCGCCGGGATTGCCGTTCGCCTCGACGTCTTTCAGCTCGCGGGTCTCGCCATTCAGGAGTGGTTCATCGCGGGCCTGTTCGTGGTCAATCTCGTGGCCCTCGCCTACCGCGCCGCCGCAATCGTCGATGCCTGGCGGATCGCTCGGTGGCTCGGCGGCGGCAATACGCCGGGACGGAGGACCGTGTCGGTCGAAGGCCGCGCGACCAGCAGTTCCACGGGTGGCGTGACGAGGATCACGGCCGTGGCGGGGCTGCTTGCCGTGATGATCGTCATGAGCACTCTGCACATCGCGGTTGCCCGCTACGACGTCCTGCTTGCGGGCACGACGCAGTGCATCTTCGATCCCGGCGCTTCGGGCTGCGACCCCAACGCGACTCCGAGCACCTCGCTGGATCCCTCCGCCGAGCCCACCGATACAGCGACCCCTGATCCGAGCGCGGTCGGTACCGCCGTGCCAGCCGCGAGTATTCCGCCATGGAACGGGACCGAGCGCCTGAACATCCTGCTGATCGGTGCCGATGAGCAGGGCGGCGGCCACAACACGGACACGATGATCACGGTATCGATCGACCCGGTCACGAACCAGGTCGCCATGTTCCAGATCCCGCGCGACACGGTCGACGTGCCGATCCCGCCGGGGCCTGCGCGGAAGCTCTTCGGGACAGTCTACGCCGGCAAGATCAACTCGTGGTTCGCCGCGATCCGCCATCGCGAGGACCTGTACCCGGGGACCGACAAGACCCGCGGCTACAACGGCCTGAAGGCCATCATGAGCGAGCTCTACGGGATCGACATCAAGTACTACGTCGAGGTCAACTTCGACGGATTCCGGAAGATCGTCGATGCCCTCGGCGGCGTCACGATCAATGTCCAGGTGCCTGTGGTCGACGACCGCTACCCGGCCACGGAAGGCGGACTCCAGCGGGTCTACATCCCGTCCGGCATGCAATACATGACCGGCGCCGATGCACTCGTGTACGCCCGCTCGCGCCACGGATCCTCGGACTTCGATCGCGGCGCGCGGCAGCAGCGCGTCCTGCTGTCACTCCGTCAGCAGACCGACATCGCACGGATCCTGCCGCACGTCGATGAGTTGGCCTCAGCCCTCGCCTCGTCCGTCCGGACCGATATTCCGCGAGACCTGTTCCCGCGGCTGCTCGGACTTGCCGAGAAGATCTCGTCCCGATCGGTCCGATCCTTCATCTTCACCCCGCCGTTCTTCCAGACCGAGTACAAGGCCAGCGCGCGCGGTTACATCATCGTGCCCAAGCTGACCCGGATCCGGGCGGCAATCCGCGATGCGTTCACGGCCAATGCGGCCAGGGACCGGCTGGAACAGCTCGCAGCGGAGGGTGCCTCCGTGTACATCCTCAACGGCTCGGGCAAGTCCGGCGAGGCGAGCCGCATCGCCGATTACCTCGAGTTCCTGGGAATCGCCGCGTCCGCACCGGGACAGAAGCCGGACGTTTCCGGGCTCGTCGGCACGACCATCCGGGTCTACAACGGCGCTGAATTGACGATGCCCCTGACGGTTGCGGCGCTCGAGGGTCTGTTCGGCGCCAAGGCCGAGCTCGTGACGAACGCGACGGCAACCGCCGATATCGTCGTGATCACCGGCACGAGCACGCCGGCGCTGACACCACCGCCGATCCCCTGATCCGCTGCCCCGGATCGGGCCTCAGGCTTTCTCGGTCACCTTGTACTCGAGGTACTTGCCGGCCATCAGGCGTGTCTGGGCATCGAGCGCCGGCAGGTTCGAGAAGATCAGGCCGACAACCGGGAGCAGAAGCCACTGAACGCGGCTGATCACGTTCCGGATGAGCCCCCAGGACGCCGGACGCGGCGGCGCGATGCGCTCCTCGACGTACATGAGCACAACCAGGCAGGCGAAGGCACCCGTCAGCAGCCATGAGGCGTAGAGCGGCAGGTTCTGGCCGAGGGTGGTCTGGGCGAACGCCGGATTGAGGATCAGCGGCAGGTTGGATCCGAAGATGATGACGAATGGCGCGATCGCCCAGTTGAGGTGGTCGAACCAGAGCTCGACGAGCCGCCGGATCCGCGTCATTCGGGGGATCTCGGAATGCGCGAAGGCGTTCCGGATGTAGTACGGAATGTCCGTAACGCCCCATGCCCAGCGGCGGATCTGGGTGTACTGCTCGATGAGCGAGCGCGGGTACGAACGCGCTCGCACCGCATCGCCGTAAATCGGCATGAACAGGGGGATCGCCCGGAACTCGCCGCTGAATCGGAAGAAGGACTTCCAGTAGAACCGGCTGTCCTCGGGGATGGCGTCGGTCGCCCAATAGTCGACATCGTGGATCGTTCGAAGGCTGACGGAGTAGGACGAGAAGCTGATCAGCTTCTCGGGCGTGAGGGAGCGACCCATATGGACGTGCGTCGCCCCGATCGCAACGAGGCGGATCGGCAGGGCCGTCTCCCACATGTTGTTGTGGAACATCGGGATTGGCTGGTAGAGCCGACGGTAGCGGTCCGTGTCGGTCAGGAAGGTCCAGCTCAGGTAGCCGAAGTACCCGGGGTGGACGCGATAATCGGAGTCGAGATCGGTGACGAGCACCTCGCCGGGATCGAAGCCGAGGCTCTCGAGCTTCCGATAGAGCCATCGGCCACCGTACGCCATCGCGCTGCTCTTGCCGACCACGATCCCGGGCTCAAGCGGATCGAGGATGTGGAAGAAGTGCAGGAATCGATGACCAAAGACCTCGCGCAGGCGGGCGACGTTCTCGCGCCCCTGGGTATCCGTCTCGCGGGTGATGATCGCAACCATCAGGCGTTCGGTCGGCCAGTCGGCATCAGCAAGCGCCTGGACTGTGGCGTGAAGCTTTTCATACGGCTCGGTGTGGGTGGGCACAAGGGCGACATGCCAGAGCCGATCGGGGTCCGGGATCGCGTCACCGCGCCGGGCCATCAGGCGAAGCAGATCCTTGCGCTCCGACCGCAGGCGGGCCATCTCGCGACCTCCCCCGAGCGCGGCCGGGCGCTGTCCGCTTCGTGTCAGCTCGGCAATCCGGGCGGCCATCCGGGGCAGACGCTCCTCGATCTGGGTGATCCGCCCGGATACGTCACGGAGGGCGTAGGTTCGCGTCCGCCAGTCCTGGTCAACCGTCTTCCGAAGCATCGTGTACGCCGCGAGGACACCGCCGGTGAGCATGACCGCTCGATACAGCCAGTACACGTCGAACGAGAGGACGAACCAGGCCACGAACTCCGGCCAGCGGAACGAGAGCCCGACCGAGGTGACGATCAGGCCCCAGGTGATGACCCCGGGCACGATCTCGAGCAGCCGCTGGATCCGCCGTGCGCGATCGGGAACCGCCTCAACCGAAGGCGGGTCGGCGCGCGATGAATCGGTCGTTCCGACTACATCGACGAGCGCTGACGTGGCCGCTTCGGCTGCAACCCACGGCGCCGGGGCGAGTCCGTCAGCCACCGATGGCGATCGGGGTCACCCAGTGCGAGAGCGCAGGCGTCCGTCCCCGAACCGCGTTGAAGTACTCGTCCCTGATGAGCCGGGTGATGGGTCCTACGGATCCCGTACCGACGTTTCGATGGTCGAGTTCGATGACTGGCGAGATCTGGACGCCGGTTCCACACAGGAACATCTCGTCGGCCACGTAGATCTCGGACCGATCGATGGATCGGATCTCGACCGGCAGCCCGAGGATTTCAGCGAGTTCGAGAATGGCCCTGCGGGTCACACCCTCGAGGATGTCGTCACTGACCGGCGGGGTCCGCAGGATCCCGTCCCGGATCACGAACATGTTGGCCGCGGAGGCCTCGGAAGCGTGGCCGTCGTGGGTCAGCACCAGCGCCTCGTCGAAGCCGTTGAGCTCGGCCTCGGACTTCTGGAATGCCATGTTCACGTAGCCGCCGACGATCTTGCCACGAGCCGGCAGCGCATCGTCCGCGTTGCGGCGCCAGGACGAGGTCATCAGGCGCACGCCCTTGTCGATGTCGATGTAGTTGCCGAACGGAACGGCAAAGATCACGAGATCGTGCTCGAGATGATGGAGGCGCACGCCGACCGTGCGACTCGACTTGTAGAAGCAGGGGCGGAGGTACAGATCCTCACGGAGCCCGTTCCGGGCGGCCGTCTCGACAATGAGGCTGACGAGCTCGTCCGTCGTCGGGAGATCCTGCATCAGGAGCATCCCGGCGTTGCGTCGGATGCGCTCCATGTGCTCCGGAAGGAAGAGCCCGTAGAGCTGACCCTGATCCGCGTTCCAATACGCCCGGATTCCCTCGAACACCGCCGTCCCGTACATGAAGGCGTGGGTCATGATGCTGACCTTGGCGTCCCGCTGCGGAACGAACTTGCCCTCGAAGTAGCAGATCAAATCGTCAAGTTCTGGCGCGGCTTTGGCGACGGCTGGGGCTTTCTCAGTGAGCATCGAATGGGGCTCCTGGCTGCACGCGGCAGCGGCCGCGGGACCGATCTTGTTCGATCCCGAGTATAGCGCGACCGTCTCCGAGCTCAGATTGCGTGCTCCCGGATCAACTCGGCTGGAGGATCGCCCCGATGACGACGGCCAGGTACACCAGGTAGAACAGTCCACCGACCATCAGTCCGCGGCCGGTCAACCGACCACGCCGCGCCATCGGGATGAAGATCACCGCGGCCGAGGCAAACGCGATCGCGGCCGAGGCAAACGCGACGTACGAGCCGGGCCCGATGACCCACTCGTGGGGAATGAACACGAGGGCAATGACCGTCGGCAGGCTAGCCTGGAAGACCATCGCTCCCGTGATGTTGCCCATGGCCAGGGTGTCCTTGCCCTGTCGGACCCAGATGATCGAGTTGAACTTCTCGGGCAGCTCAGTCGCGATCGGGGCAACGATCAGGGCCAGCAGGACCTCCGATACGCCGAGCGCGGACGAGACGTGCTCGACGGCGCCGACGAACGCGATCGCCCCGATCACGATGAACGAGAGCGCCGCGAAGACCTGGACGTTGACGACACGCAGGCGCGGCGGCCCCGGGTTGCGTCGCTGCAACGGGTCGAGGTGGCGGAAGCGGAGTGGCGCAAGGTCCTCGAGGTCCACCTCGGGGTCGGCCTCGAAGTGCCGCTTCACGTACATGACATAGATGCCCACCAGGACAGCCGCCACGATGTACTTCGGCCAGACCGGCTCAATCGGCAGGAAGGCGGCCGCGATGGCCAGGCCGTAGGCGATCGCAAAGGTGCGCATGTCGAGCCCGAGGACCGCCACGTCGACCGGCATGACATCGCCGGCGGGTCGATGCCTGCCCTGCCACACCACGGCGGCACCGGTCACGAACATGGCCAGTGTCGCGAGCATGAACGGAGCTCCGAGGATCGCCCCGATGCCGATCCCGTTCGTCGAGGCGCCGCTCGCGAACACGATCGCGATGATCGGGATCATCGTCTCGGGGAGTGCCGTCCCGACCGCGGCGAGCACGGACCCAACCGCGCCCTCGGCCAGGCCGAGCTTTCGGCCAAACCACTCGATGCCGTTGGTAAAGAGTTCGGCGCCGGCGAGGATGAGCACGAACGAGATGGCGAGAACGACGAGATCCAAGAATCAGTCTCCGAGGCTGGTGAGCAGTCCGGGCGTGCCGAGGAGGACGCCCGTCAGGATGACGAGGAGCACGAGACCGGCGATCAGGGCCATTGATCGATCGCCAACACGAGCGTAACCGAACGCCGAAACGGCGACGCGCGCGGCCGGCGTGAGGAGCACCACGACCAGGCCGAGCCACAGGAAGCCGGCCGGTTGAAGCCCGACGAGGTCCCCCACCAGGCGCACCGGGTCGAACGCCGGAGCGACATCGAGCGGCGACCGACCCGTCGCCAGCATCAGGACGACACCGATCGCAATCAGGGCGACGGCGAGGTACGTGCCGAAGCGAAGCAGGCGCGCGATCCGGCCGTCCATCCCGGCATCGCTCGTTGCCGTGCCCTGGGCCTGGTCTGCGGACTCGTCGCTCACTGGATTCCCGCCGCGCGTCGGAGCATCTGGAAGGCCGTGAACAGCAGCACACCGGTGAACAGGAGTCGAAGAGCGTTGAGGTCAACGCGGTGCGCGATCCTTGAGCCGATCGAGGCTCCGACGAATACGCCGATGGCTGTCGGGCCGGCGGCATACGGATCGATGCCTCCTCGAAGCAGGTAGATCCAGGCGCTCGTCGAGGCCGTGATGCCGATCACGAGATTGCTGGTTGCCGTGGCGACCCGAAGCGGGACGCCCATCACGACGTGGAGCACCGGCACCTTGATCAGTCCCCCACCGATCCCGAGGAGTGCCGAGGACACGCCCGCGAACACGGATCCGACCATGCCGAGCCCCAGATTCCGAACCCGGTATCCCGGACCGGACAGCCGGGCTGTGAACGACGCTGGATCCTGCACGACGTCTGGAGTCTCCTCCGCACCGTCGGACGTCGAAGCGGAACGGCGTCGAAGCATCGTCACGGCCACGTAGGTCATCAGGAGCGAAAACAGCCCGGCGAGGACTCGCTCATCGAGCAGGAAGGCGATCATCCCGCCGACCAGGGCACCGATCGCGGTGAACAGTTCGAGCGTCATGCCGAGGCGCAGGTTGGCCACTCTCCGCTCGAGGAAGACACTCGCGGATGCACCGCTCGTCACGATCACGCAGACGAGCGAAACCCCGATCGCCTCACGCAGCGGTAGCTGGAACCCGAAGGTCAGGAGCGGGACGATGAGCAGGCCACCGCCAAGCCCGAGCAGGGATCCGAAGATCCCCACCCCGATGCCGCCTACGAGCATCAGGAGCGCGATGTCCATTCGATCAGACGGCTGGCGAGGTCATGGGACGGATGCCCACGACCTGCCTATGGGCGCAGGTGCTGCGGGGCGTACGGCAGGAGCGCCACGATCCGCGCGCGCTTGAGGGCGACGGACAGCTCGCGCTGGTGACCGGCACACGTACCCGTCTTGCGTCGCGGCTCGATCTTCGCTCGCTCGGACAGGAACCGGCGGAGGCGGTTGACCTCCTTGTAATCGATCACGCCGGTCTTGTCGGCGCAGAACGTGCACACCTTTCGGCGGCGGCGGTCCCGGTAATCATCCTTCTTGCGTGAGCGTGGTGCTGGCATGTGCTGGTCTCCTCGCGGCGCCCGCGAACGGGCGCCTGATGGTCAGATGAAGGTCAGAAGGGAAGTTCGTCGATCTCGGTGTCGTCGTAGCCGCCGCCCGATGGCGGGCCGCCGGCGGCACCAGCGGTTCCACCCTGGGCACCCGCTGCGCCGGGTGCTCCGGAGAAGCCACCCTCCTGGTCGCGCTTGTCGAGGCCCATGACGTTGTCGGCGCTCACGTCGAGGGACATGCCCTTGCGCCCGTCATTCGTCTCGTACTCCCGCGTCCGGAACCGACCGTCGACGAAGACGCGGCTCCCCTTGCGCAGGTTCTCGGCCGCGCGCTCCGCGCGATCGCCCCACACGCTGACGCGGAACCAGTCGGTCGCCTCGACCCACTCGCCGCTCTGCTGGTTCTTGGTCGCCTGGTTGACGGCCACGCTGAATGTCGCAACCGGACGTCCACTGGGTGTATAGCGAAGTTCCGGGTCACGCCCGAGATTGCCGATGATCTGGATCTTGCAAAGCGCCATCGGAATTCCTCTCAGTCGATGGCGGCCGGAGCCGCCTCGCTCTCGGATTCGTCGATCCGTTCGGTCCCGTCGTCGTCATCCTCATCCTCGGCGGACGGGAGATCGGTGTCATCCGAGTCCTCGGTCCCATCCTCGCGGAGGGCACGGACCGGACGCTCCTGGCGAACGAGCAGGTGGCGCATGACCTCTTCCGTGATCATGAGCGTTCGCTCGATCTCGGCGATGGTGCCCGCGGCGCCCTCGAACAGGATGATGTGGTAGGAACCTTCGCGGTGCCGATCGATCGGGTAGGCCAGCCGTCGTCTGCCCCACGGAGCGACCTTGATGATCTGGCCGCCATCCGTCGTGATCTGGCGGGTGGTGCGATCCACGATCGCAGCGATGCGCTCGTCCGACGCGTCGGGACGGAGCACGAGCATGAGTTCATATCGGCGCATGGGCCGTTTTCTCCTTCCAATGGGGATGCCCTGCTATCCAACCGGATGCGGAGCGGAAAGGTGGGCCGGGAGTCTACCATGCGATCCGCCGATGTATTCTCTTGAGCCGTGGGTCTCCCCGGCCCAGCCCCGAACCACCCACCGAGGTCACCCTTGGCCACCAGCCGAATCCTGCTGATTTCCAACGCCCCGACCGCAGCGGTCGCCGACGCGCTCCGGGCATCCGGTCACGATGTCCTCGCCGTTGCGAACGTCGACGAAGCCATCGCCTCGGGCACGAGCGCGACCAATGCCGAGGTCATCGTCCTCGATCTCGTTGGGGCTGTGGCTGACTCGATCGCGGTGTGTGGTCACGCCCGCGCCTCGGCGGAGATCGGGGGCCTGCCAATCCTGTCGATCACCGACTCGGAGGACATCGAGGACCGGATCGAATTGCTCGAAGCGAATGCGGACGACGTCATCGGCCGTCCATTCGACCCTCGCGAGCTCGACGCGCGAGTCGAGGCTCTGGCGGTCCGACTGCGACGATCTCGGGATCTGAACCCGTCCGACCACGAGGAGACCTCGATTCGGGACGGGAGCCAGCGCCGAGTGATTGCCGTCTTCTCGCCCAAGGGTGGCGCGGGTACGACCACGATTGCCGTCAACCTGGCGACGTGGCTGGCCTCGCAGGTAGCCGACTCGACCGTGATCATCGACCTCGATACCCAGTTCGGTCAGGTCGCGACGCATCTCAACGTCACGCCACGACAGACGATCCATCAAGTCGCGGAGGATGAGGCGACCCTGCGGGAGCCCGGCCTGTTCACGGCCGCGCTGGAGCGTCACAGTTCCGGACTCCAGGTGCTCGCCGGATCTGCCGAGCTGACATCCACGGAACTGGCCGAAGCCACCGTCAAGACCCTGCTGACGACCGCGTCCAAGGCGTTTCAGTTCGTGGTGGTCGACGCCGGCTCCTCAATTGATGCCGGTACGGAGACTGCGCTGACCCAGGCGACCGACCTGATCGTCGTCCTGACGCCCGAGTTCCCAGCGATCAAGGCCGTTCATGCGTTCGGTGTACTCCTGGCGAACGATGCGCAGGGAACGGCCGAGGTTTCCTATGTCCTCAACGAGATCTTCGCGCGCGAGTTGCTGCGGCTCCCGGACATCGAAGAGGCGCTCGGCACGAAAGTTGCGCTGACGATCCCCTACGACGCCTTTGCCTTTCTCAAGAGCGTCAATGAGGGCGTCCCAGTCGTCATCGGCGCACCGAAGAGCGCGGCGGCTCAGCAACTCGGCAGGTTCGCCGCCCGGCTAGCCGGCATGTCATCGGCCAACACCACGATCGAGCGCAAGTCCAAGGGTCTCGCGGGGTTGTTCGGCCGAGGTTGATCCGTTCAGGCCCCAGATAGCGCCAGCCCCCAGATCCGATGCTCAGGCCCCTTCTTCGGTTGACAGGTCCTTGTCTTCCATCTCCCACGCGTGGTCGAGCGTGTGGAAGCCCGAGTGACGGATCAGGAAGGGCAGTGTCCAGGACCGCATGGGCCGCTCGACCTCCCCGGCGTTGTACGCGCGCATCGCGTTCAGATAGGCCTCCCGGTGCTGGCGCAGTCCCTCGGGACTGAGTGCTGCCTCCTCCGGCATCCGCAGACCCACCTGCTTGGCGAAGTCCTCGCTCTCGGTGCGGATGGTATGGCGGATGATCCGGTTGCGGTCGCGCCCTCCCCCGCGCGGACCCTTGCGCATCTCCGGCGAGACTCGGGCCGCGACGCCGTCGAAGAAAGACCAGCAGGCCTGCAACAGCGTGAGCCCGCGCTCGAGGTCCGCTTCGCTCAGCGGCCCTCGCTCGGTCGCGGACGGCGAGAAGGAGATGGCCCAGAAGTCGGTTGATCCGGTTCCGACTTTGTCTTCCACCACGACGAGCGGGCCCGCGGCGTCGAATTCGCGCTCCATCCCGGCGAGCCGCGCGACGGGCCGATAGCGCGGCCGATACGACTCAAGAATCCCGAGGGCGAGCGCGCTGCTCTTCGCGCCCCTGCTCCATCCCGGCCAGTCGCTGGCAAACGCCACCGACCGCTTATCCTTTGGACCGTGTTCGACGACGGTGTGGACGGCCATGCCGCATCTTGGCATACGGACAGCCGACGGGACACCCGCCAACCATCGACGCTAGGTCGGCCAACCGGCGTCCAGACGCTCCGGCTCGGCGGGTCGTTTGCGCAGGATCACTGTCCGGACCCGCCGGTCTCTTGCGACCCCGGGCTCGCGCCCCGCCTACTCGATCGCCGTGGCCACGAACCGATCCTGACACGCAGCGCGGTTCTCCGGACGGCAACTCTGCGAGGCCGGATCGCCGAAGTGGCCGATCACGTCCACGGGCCCATCGCCTGGACCAAGACGCTCACCGAGGCTCGGCTCGTACAGGATGCCCAGACGCGCGCCGTCGTAGCAGGACCCCGTCGCCGGGCATCCGGCGTCGTCCCCGACGGGCTGGATCATCCAATTCGGGACGTTGAGACATTCGAGCCAGGGGACGTTGGCAGGTCCGCACGCACCCCCAAGACCCACATCCTTGGGAGACCAGACGTGTTCGAGGAGGATGGACTTGTCACCGAAGGTCTCGAAGCGATCTGCTTCCGCAACGCCAATCACCGCAGCCAGGTCGATCAAGCGCAGCTCCGGGTCGTACAACTCTGCAGAGGCCTGACTCGGGTAGTCGTAGTCGCCTGCAACGAGCACCTGGCCGTCGAGCAGGAGCGTGGCCGTATAGCCGACTCGGCCCCGGGCCGGGCTAGCGGTAGCGGCCCACATACCACTCTTCGGGTCGTACACCTCGGCCGAGGTCGGCCTGTCGCCCGCTTGGCCGTCGTTGACCACAAGAACCCTGCCGTCCTCGAGCATGGTGGCGGTATGGAAGATGCGAGCTGTGCCCATGCTCCCGGTGCCGGTCCATGTCCCGCTGCTCGGGTCGTACAGCTCGGCCGAGGCCCACGCGCCGGGTTCGCTGCAAGCGCAACCGCCCGCCACGAGTACCGAGCCGTCAGGGAGCAGCGTCGCGGTGTGGCCGAAGCGACCGTCGGCCATGCTCCCGGTCACGGTCCATGTCCCGCGACGTGGGTCGTACAGCTCGGCAGCCGTGAAGCTGCCGTCGCCGCCCGCCACGAGCACGGTACCGTCGGGTAGCAGCGTCGCGGTGAAGCCCTGGCGGGCCTCGATCATGCTCCCGGTTGCGGTCCATCTTCCGCTGCCCGGGTCGTACAGCTCGGCGGAGGCGCTTCGAGGACCTCCTTCCAGCGAGTTGTCCTCGGCGCCGCCGCCGACCACCAGCACTCTGCCGTCTGGCAATAGCGTGGCGGTATGACCGCCGCGTCCCCTGGTCATGGTCCCGGTGTCGGTCCAGATCCCACGGCTCGGGTCATACAGCTCTGCCGAGGCCAGCGGATCACTGCTGTTGCGGTAGCTGCCCGCCACGAGGACCTTGCCATCGGGCAACAGGGTCGCCGTTTGACCCCAGCGAGCCTTACTCATCGCCTTGGTCATCGACCACGTCCCGCTGCCCGGGTCGTACAGTTCGGCGGCGGCGGAAACCTTTCCGTCCAGGCGATCGTTGATGAGGCCGCCCGTCACAAGCACCTTGCCATCACGCAACCGCGTGGCCGCCTGGAAGGCGTGGGGCGTGACCATGCTCCCGGTTGCGGTCCACCGCCCCTGCACGCCGCTGCCTGGAGTCGCGAGCGGCGGAGTCGTGAGCGGGGTCGGGGCTGGACTCGCGGGCAGCGACGCTGCCGGGCTCGTTGGCGTGGATGTCGCCGGTACGTGGGTCGCGGCTGACACGCAGGCGGCCGCGAAGAAGAGGCCGGCGATGCTCGTGGTCGCGAGGCGTGCGTGCATCTCATCTCCTTGTGGCCGGTGTTACCGGTGGAGACGCCCGGGCTCACGTCCTGTTACGTCCCGAACCTGTCTCCAGCCTTTGCGGAGGCCCGCGTGAGCGTGCCCATCCTGGGTCGTTCGGAGATGCCCATCAGCCTTGCCGCCTCGCCCACGTCGTGCGGGATCGACGGCCTCGGATCTAGCCGGCTGGGGCCGTCGCGGTATCGGTTCGATACGCCGGTTGCCACCACGTCCCTGCCTGCGCTGGTGCCGGAGAGGAGATTCGAACTCCCACGCCCTTGCGGGCTGCCGATTTTAAGTCGGCTGCGTCTGCCCTTCCGCCACTCCGGCTCGCGCAGCGTACCGAACGTCAGACGGATGCGTCGCGCGGATCCGGTTCCAGTCGGCCACCGCGCACGGTGGCCCCGACCACCATCGCCGCGCCGATCAGGACGACGTTCTTGATGATGTACTGGCCCTCCAAGCTCGGCGCGTAAGGGAAGATCGAGAAGGTTTCGGCCGGGAAGAACAGGAGCGGGGTCAGCGTCCCGAGCATCTGGAGCGCCAGGAGGAAGAGCGTCGCCCGAAGGTAGCGCCCCGTGAGCAATCCGATCCCGATCAGGCTCTCCCAGGCAGCCAGAACCGGCAGCGAAACGGCCGGCCCGATCAAACCGAAGCTCATGACCTCGATGGTCCGCGCTGCGAGCGCCTCGGCCGGGCTGGCACCCGGGAAGAACTTCAGCGCCCCGAACCACAGGAAGACGATGCCGAGGCCGAAGCGCAGGACCGGCACGCCCCAACGCGCCAGCGTCGCGGTGATCCTGACGTCGAGCGGCTCGAGCCTGACCGGAACCCGTGGCGAGCGCATGGGGTCAGCCTACCGCGAGCGGGCGATGCAAGGCGTCATCGCGTCGGTTTTGGCGGAGTGCGGTCCATGCCCGGGTCAGATCCGGATCGGCGGCCCAAACCAGACACTCGCCGCGATGATGACGTACAGGCCGAGGAGGGCCAGTCCCTCCAACCAGTTGCTCTCGCCATCGAAGACGATCAGGGCCGCTATGAGCGTGGCGAGGAACACGGCGCCGAGCAGAAGCGGGCTCAGCACCAGGGTCAGGGCGCCACCGCCGATGAACAGCGAGATCAGGACGAGCGCCGGCGTCAGGGCGATCGCGACCTGGAGGCTGCTGTTGAGGATCAGGCTCGTCGCCAAGTCCATCTTGTTGGCCGCAGCGGCCTTGATCCCGACGATGTTCTCGACCGCATTGCCCGCGATCGCCACGACAACGAGGCCCGCGAACGCCTCTGACCAACCAAGGCTCGCCATCGTCGGCTTGAGCGCCTCGACGAACAGATCGGACGTGAGGGCCGCACCGACACCGCCAAGGACGAGGACACCGATCGCCAGCGGCAATGGCCAGGCAGGACCAGAAGCGGGCCAGCCGTCGCCGACGCTCGCACCCGGGCCGCCTCCGAGTGAGAACGGAACCGAGGCGGCGAAGACGACCAGAAGGACGATGGAGACGATCACGCTCAGGTCGATGGCATGGCCCGCATCGGGGGCGCCCGGGGCAGTGGCCAGCGTCGGAATGGCGAGGGCGGCGACCGCGAGGAGGAGCAGCGTGGCCATGGTCCGGACCGACGGCGCGTGGAATGTCTGGGTGCCGTGCCGAAGGCCGCCCACGACGAAGGCCAGGCCCAGGACGAGCAAGGTATTGGCAAGGATCGAGCCGATGAGAGCGGTCTGGACGACGACGACGAGACCAGCCTGCAGCGCGAAGATCGAGATGAACAACTCGGGCAGATTGCCGAGGGCCGATTGGAGGATTCCGGTCGCTCCCGGCCCGAATCTGTGACCGAGCTCGTCGGTCCCTTCCCCGATGAGCACTGCCCAGGCGGCGAGAGCGAGGGCACTGGCAGCGAAGACGATCGTCTGGCTGACGCCAGCGAACGCGATCACGAACGACGTCGTCGTTGCCGCGATCGCGAAGGTTGCGACCAGGGTTGCCGTACGGCCCAGAGTGGACATCAAGAGTGTGAGAGCACGCATCGATGGAGAATGGTTGCCCGCGTAGCCGCTGTCCAGCGGGCACTTCTGTCAGTGCCCACCGCGACGCGCGCTTCAGGGCGCCTGGATCGGGAGTTGCTCGCGGTAGCCGACCATGACTACGTCCGCAGTCCCTCCGACCACCGCTACCCCGATGCGGTCCCATGGCCTCGCTTCCGGCTCGCCCGAAGGGTGCGGGATCCCGATCGACACGTCGTCGAAGTAGCACAGGATCGCGGCACCATCAGGACTGAGTCCGGTGAATCGCCTGGGAGCACCCTGATGCGGACGACCGGCCGCTGCCTCCCGCGATTCACGTTCGGCCGCAAGCCGCACCACTGAACCGACCGTTGTGACGAAGGACGCCACGAGCGTCCCACCCTGCTCCGTCGCCTGATCGGCGCAGACCTCGGCGGCCGGTCTGTCGGGAACCACCGTCCCGCACGCGGCGAGCGCCAAGGCCACGATCGCGAACCCAGCCGACCGGACCACCCTCATCGATGTCTCCTGTCGACCCAGCCGCACCCGGGACCGTCACCGCGAGGTGGTGGCAAAGCGGATCGTGTGATGGAGGCGACGAGCGGATTCGAACCGCTGAATAGAGGTTTTGCAGACCTCCGTGTTAAGCCACTTCACCACGTCGCCTCGGGCTGCAGCCCGCGGATTGTGCCATAGGAGCGGCCAGATGGCCGTCGGCGGACCTGTGGCGCTCGGGCGCGTGCCCAAGAGGATCGATCCGCGGCGAGGAGTGGCTGGCCCTCGAGGATTTGGGCCCCGCCTGGCGTCGTTGGCGCCGGTCGAGGGTCAGGCTAAGCGCGTGAGGTTTCAGCAGACGATGTCGCCAAGAGCCGGCCGCCACCATCCGCCAGGCGCTGCGATGACGAAGATCGAGTGGTCCGTCGCTCCATACGAGGCCAACACGACCGCGCGATATACGGGCCCGTTCCGGTCGTAGGCGGGGTTGCCGAAGTCGCAGTCGCCGCCTTCTTGCGTCCACATCCAGCTCACCGTTCCATCGGATGCTGGTGCCGTGGCGAGCAGCGTCCGGATCGATGCCGGCAACGATGTGTGCACGACCAGGCAAGGCCCACTCGTGCCCGGGGATGGATTGGGCGGCTCCGCGATGCATTCAGTCACACCGTAGACACGGACCTCGACGCCCTCGCTCCAGGGGGATGCCCACGTCACCGTTTGGGTGATGTCCAGGACCAGACCGTCGTCGCTCGCTCGCACCTGCTCCACGAATGTCACCCGGGTGGGCTTCGGCGGCGCGGGGGCCAGGGTGGAGGTCGCTGAAGGGCTCGGGCTCGCTGGGGCTGATGGGCTCGCAGTCGCCGGGTTGGTCGCGACCGTTGGGGATCCCGTTGCCGTCAGGTCCGTGGTCGAGGTTGGCGCCGCCGTGCAGCCAGCGATGATGAACAAGCCGGCGATGATCGTAATGGCGAACCGCGAACTCGACGAGCGCATCCCACAATCCTCCCGACGGTGCACTCGTGGAGACGCTTCAGATCATCCTCTGTTACGTCCCTGGCCGCCAACATCACAACCGGCAGGGAGGTATGCCGCAGCCACGGCCTCACGGCATGGATCCGCGGATAGGAATGGCTGCCCCTCGAGGATTCGAACCTCGCCAAACGGATTCAAAGTCCGCTGTCCTACCACTAGACGAAGGGGCATCCGATCGTCCGGACGGCGTTCGGGCGGCTCGCCGGGGCCTCCCGGGCAGGCTCGCAGTTGGCCGTGCGGATCGCTCCGGGATGGTACCGCAGCCTCGTGCCTGCGCCGCCCGGTGAGCCGTAGTTGGACTACGAACCGCGGCGCCGAACCTGTACTCCACTCGTTTGTGGTGCTAATGTGCACCGGGTCCGGTGGTGGTCGCACGCCGGAAGGGGGCTCATGCGTCTCGATCGTCGAATGACCGGTTTCGCAGTGGTTATGGCCCTCGTTGCCAACGTTGTAGCCGTCGATCCAACGACGGGCATCAGCCGCACCATCACCTTTGCCCCGGTCGCGGACGCGACGATTCGTGCGGATCGTCCCACGCGATCCTACGGCACGGCCTCGACGCTGACCGTCGACAACTCGCCGATCCAGCACGCGCTCCTTCGGTTCACCGTCGCGGGCGTCGCGACGGACGCCGTCACGCACGCGTCGCTGCGGATGTACGTGACCAATCCTTCGCCGGTCGCGGGCAGCGTCTATCGAGTTACATCCCAGACCTGGACCGAGTCCGTGACCTGGGCGACGGCTCCGGCGGCCGACACGGCACCCCTGGTAACGCTGACGAATGCGGTTACCGGTACCTGGGCCGACTTCGACGTGACCCCCCTGATCACCGGCGACGGCACGTTCTCGGTTAGAATCACTTCGACCTCTGCGGACGGCGCCGCCTACACATCGCGAGAGGGCACGACGGCCCAACGGCCGCAGCTCGTGGTCACCACGGCCCAGACGATCGACATCACGAACCCGACCGCATCGATCACCGCGCCGGCTGCCGGTGCCACCCTGACGGGCACGACCTCGGTCACGGTCAATGCTTCGGACGATGTCGCGGTCACGGCCGTCGACATCGCGATCGATGGGATCGCGATCGGCTCGGATACGACCGCCCCGTACGAAATCCCGTGGGATACGACGGCGGCAGCCAACGGCACGCACGCGGTGACTGCAAGCGCCCGCGACGCCGCCGGGAACGTGGGAGTCGCGGCGCCAGTGAGCGTCACGGTCGCAAACATCGTCGACACCCAGCCTCCGACAGCACCGACCGGCCTCACGGCTACCGTCAATGGCCCACAGCGCGTGACGCTGGCCTGGGTGGCCTCGACTGACGACGTCGCTGTCACCTCGTACGAGGTGCAGCGGGATGCCGTCATGATCGGAGCCTCGACGTCCACCGGCTTCGTGGACACGACCGTTGCTGCGGGCGCCACCGTGTCCTACAGCGTGGTTGCGCTCGACGCGGCAGGCCATCGTTCGGATCCATCGGATTCGGCCTCCGCGACGACGCCGAACGTGCCATCGTCGTTCACGTTTGCCGCCTCAGGCGATCACGGCGCCAACGTCAAGGCGCTGGCCAGCCTCGCGTCGCTGGATGCCTCACCAGCTGACTTTTACCTCGCACTGGGCGACATGGACTATGACCAGACACCGACAGACCAGGCCTGGTGCGATTACGTTCATACGAACCTCCCCACGAAGGGAGCGCTCTACCCCTTCGAGGTCGTGACCGGCAACCACGAGTCCGACACGGGCCCGAACGGCTCGATCCAGAACTTCGCCGCCTGCCTCCCTGATCGACTCGGCGCGACCGCCGGCCCAGGCAGCATCTACGGCGCCGAATACGCGGTCGACTACCCGGCTACCACGCCGCTCGCGCGGATCATCATGATCTCGCCGGAGCTCACCGTAGCCGGCGTCGCTTATCACTACGTACCTGGCAACACGCACTACAACTGGCTCGAAAGCCAGATCGATTCGGCGCGCGCAGCCGGTATCCCGTGGGTGATCGTGGGCATGCACTATCCGTGCCTGTCGGCGGGTCAGTACCCGTGCGCCGAGGGGCCGCCGTTGATGAACCTGCTGGTCAGCAAGCGTGTCGATCTGGTCCTGCACGGGCACGACCACAATTACCAGCGAGGCAAGCAGCTCGCCCTCGATCCCGTGACCTGTCCCAGCATCGCCGGCACCGGCTATACGCCCGCGTGCGTCGTCGACGACGGCTTGGACGGCATCTACCCGAAAGGTGCCGGCACGATCGACGTCATCAGTGGCACCTTCGGCCAGAGCCTCTACCCCGTGAGCTCGCTCGACCCTGAGGCCCCGTACTTCGCGAAGCTCGACTCGACGACCAACGGCTACACGCAGTACACCGTGTCGGCCGGCAGGATCGACGCCCGGTTCGTTCCGACGACCGGCACGGCGACGGACGCGTTCTCGATCGTCTCGGGCGCGCAGGCTGACGCCGACCGCGAGCCTCCATCGACACCGGGCGTGCCCATCGCGGATACCGCCGTCCCAGGACGGGTGAGCCTGACCTGGGCCCCCAGCACCGACAACGTCGCCCTGCGGAACTACGCCGTCTTGCGCGACGGCCTGGCCGTTGGTACGACGACTACAGCCGCCTTCACCGACACAACGGTGGCGAGCGGCGCCACGTACTCGTACACCGTGATCGCGTACGACACGGCCGGCAACCCGTCGGCGGCCTCGCTGCCCGCCACCGTCACGGTCCCGATTGCGGCCACACTGACCTTCGCGCCCGATGCCGACGCGTCGATCTACTCGGGATCGGCGACGAACTACGGCGCTGCCGTGAAACTTGAGGTCGATAACAGCCCGATCAAGAACATCCTGATCCGGTTCACCGTCAGCGGGGTCGGAACGGGCGCAGTGACCGCGGCGAAACTCCGCCTGACCTGCGTCGATCCCTCGTCACGCGGCGGAGACTTCACGCTCACGGCCGCCACGACATGGACCGAGAGCACGGTGACCTGGAACACGGCCCCGGCAGCAGGAGCGATCTTCGCGTCGCTCGGCGCGGTGGTGGTCGGCACGACCTACGAGATCGACCTGTCGTCCGTGATCCTCGGCGATGGCACCTACACCCTGCGAATCACGACGCCGTCCTCCGACGGGGCCGACTACGTGTCGAAGGAAGGCGCGATCGCTTCGCGGCCGCAGCTCATCGTCACTACTTCGCCCTAGCGTTCCAACGAGCACGAAAAGGTTCGCGCTGCGCGCGACCTCGTCGCGGGCAAAGAAATGGAGCGGAAGACGGGATTCGAACCCGCGACCCTCACCTTGGCAAGGTGATGCTCTACCAGCTGAGCCACTTCCGCTCGGAGTTGCTGCGCGCACCGTGATGGTGCCGAGAGCCAGATTCGAACTGGCGACACCGCGATTTTCAGTCGCGTGCTCTACCAACTGAGCTATCTCGGCCCGGTGGACCTTGCGGGACCCATCGGCCCGACGGCGTGCCGGAGAATAGCACGGGCCTTTCCGGAGCGGCAAACCACGGGCCGCGGCGGACCCATGACGACGCGCCGTTCTCGCCGATCAGCTGAGTCCCACCAGGGCGGCGATGTCCGCCGACTGGAGCGGGGCTTCCCCGGCCAGTGATCGCAGCCGGTTGATGCGGTCCACGATCGCGGGGTGGGTCGAGAACATCGAGCTCGAGCGCTCCTCGAACTTCTTGATCGGGTTTGTGAAGAACAGGTGCTGTGTGGCCGGGTTGGCGACCTCGAGGACCTCCTTGTCCGTGGCGATCTTGGCCAGCGCCCGCTCGAGGCCGGCTGGATTGCGGGTCAACTCGACCGATGAAGCATCGGCCAGGTACTCACGCTGGCGGCTGACCGCGAGTTGGACCATCCGGGCCGCGATCGGCGCAACGATCGCCAGGACGATCGCAATGACGAACATGATCGCCTGGAGTCCCCCACCCCCTCGATCCCGATCCCCACCGGACCGTCGGCCCCCGCCGAACATCGTGAATCGAAGGAAGAAGTGGGACAGCAGGGCGACCGAGCCCACCAGGACGCCGACCAGAAGCGAGAATCGGATGTCGAGGTTCCGGACGTGGGACAGCTCGTGGCCGATCACGCCCTGGAGTTCCTCGCGGTCGAGCTTCTGGAGGAGTCCGGTCGTGATGGCAATGGACGCGTGCTTCGGATCCCGACCCGTGGCGAACGCGTTGGGTGCGGTGTCCTCGATCAGGTAGACCGCCGGCATCGGAATGTTCGCGGCGAGCGCCAGTTCCTGGACGACATTGACCAATTGGGGCGTCCTGGACGCATCGGTCTTCTTGGCGTTCGATGCCGCCAGCACGAGCTTGTCGCCGGCGAAGTAGCTCCCAAGGGAGGCCACGATGCCGATGATCAGGGCGACGACGGTGGTTCCGATGCCCCCGACCGAATCGCCCGTCAGTGCGTAGCCGATCGCGAAGCCGAGCGCCCCGAGCAGGAGGCTGACGAGGACGGCCAGAAGAAACGAGTTCCGGCGGTTGGCCGCCTGCTGGGCGAAGAAGGTCGATGCAGCCATGTAGGTGCCAGTTACCCGGGCCGGGAGGCCCGCCCTTCGATCAGCTGAGGCTCAGGTCCACGTTGGGAACATTGGCGGCCTCGGGCTCAGCGTCGAAGAAGTCGCGCTTGGTGAAGCCGAACATCCCCGCGAAGATCAACGCCGGGAAGGTCTGGATCGCCGTGTTGTAGTCGAGGACCGTCGCGTTGTAGTGCTGGCGGCTGAATGAGATCTGATTCTCCGTGGTCGTCAGCTGCTCCTGGAGCTCCAGGACGTTCTGGTTGGCCTTGAGCTCGGGGTAATTCTCGACGACCGCGAACAGGGACCGCAGGGTGGAGGTCAGCGCGTTCTCGGCCTGGGCCTGGGCTGCGACGCCCTGGGCGCCGGCTGAGACGGCGTTGGCGCGGGCTTCGGTGACCTTGGTCAGGACGCTCTGCTCGAAGCCCATGTAGCCCTTGACGGCATTCACGAGATTCGGAATGAGGTCATGGCGGCGCTTCAGCTGGACCTCGATCTGGGCGAGCGCCTCGTCGACCCGGTTGCGACGGCCGATGAGACCGTTGTAGATCCCGATCACGAAGACGGCGAGGACCACGATGATCCCGACGACGATGAGCAGTTCCATTGAATTCTCCACGCGACTGGGATCCCGGGCTGCACGCTCGGTCGACCCCGTCCTTGGCCAGTCTAGCAGGGCCGCAATCCGGGTCCGGCTATCGGTCGACCGACACTGCGTGGTGGGCGGTACTGGACTCGAACCAGTGACTTCCTCGGTGTAAACGAGGCGCTCTGACCAACTGAGCTAACCGCCCTGGCGGGCGCCCGAAGGCGCCGGATGGATCAGGAGAAGAATGGTGCCCAGGCCGGGACTTGAACCCGGATGAGTTGCCTCATACGCCCCTCAAACGTACGCGTATACCAATTCCGCCACCTGGGCATCAGGTGTTTCGCCGGGTTCGATGGATCCGAGAGGGCTCCGAGGAGGTGGTACCGAGGAAGGGACTTGAACCCATATGCCCTTGCGGGCACTAGCTCCTGAAGCTAGCGCGTCTGCCAATTTCGCCACCTCGGCGTGGATCAATCGAGCCGGTTTGCCGAGCTCACCGGGTCGCAGCGAGGCGCCATGTTAGCACATCCCAGAACCGGTCCCCAGGGGCTCCGATGGGCCTCGGACGTGGTCCCGTGAGCGTGTCACGGACCACCACGACGACGTCCGCGAAGGCGATCGGGAGGACGTAGGTGCCGGCTGCAAGCTTGGTCTGCAGGGCCACATAGGCAGCCAGCCGAGCGGCGTCAGGACCTGGAGCGCGGGCGCGCACAAGCAGGGCGTCAAGATCGGCATCCTGGAGACCGCTGTAGTTGGAGCCATGCAGGGTCGTCTGGCTCGAGGCGAGCAGCGGATACAGGTCTGGATCGAGCCCGATGGTGGTACCGGTCACGGCAACCGAGAAGTCGCCGCTTTGCAGATGCTCGCCCACGAACTCGGCACCCGCGAGCGCAGTGTGGGCGACGTCGAGCCCGATCGATGTCCAGGCCGCGGCGACGGCGTCGGCAATCGCATAGGCAGCCGGATTGGCCTCCGCCTGGGGGCTCAGAATCTCGATCGTCAGCGGATCCTTACCGCCCTTCGGTACCCAGCCACCACCATCTGCCTGCTTCCAGCCGGCGGCAGCGAGGCCGGCCTTGGCGGCCTCCGCATCGAACGGCACGGCTGGTGACGCCGCCGGGTCGAATGCCCAGCTGGACCGGGGGATCGGACCGTCCGCGCGGGTCGCGAGGCCACCCAGGATGTCCCGGACGATGGCGTCCCGATCGATGGCCTCGAGGAGGGCCCGCCGCACCGCTGGGTCCCGGAACTCGCTATGACTTGGCCGAAGATTCAGGGTCACGGCAAAGAGCGTCGTCGACGGGTACTCAACGAGGTGCGCTCCACCGCCCGCAGCGAGTCGCGCCGCTACGTCGGAAGGCAGCCCGACGGCGCCGTCGATCTCCCCGAGGCCCCAGGCCGAAGTCAACGCATCGACGTCCGAGTAGAACCGGAATTCGATCCCGTCGAGATACGGCAGCGCGGCCCCGCCCGGCGCCGTTGCCGTCGGCGTCGCGAGCGAGTCGGTCGGTGGCGGCGATGCGGCGTTCGGTCCCTCCGGCTCGCCGGGCTGGGCGTCGCTGACGTAGGGCACGAGGAGCGCATGCGCGTCATCGAGCGCGGCCAGACGGAAGGCCCCGGAACCCACCGGCCTGCGACCGAAGGGATCGGTCGGCAATTCGCCCGGCGCGACACCGGCCAGCAGGTGCGCCGGCGCGATTTCCTGGGTGACCGCCTGCAGGAAGCCGCCAAGCGGGGTGGTCAGGGTCAGGGTGACGGTCTGGGCATCGGCAGCGGTCGCCGTGACCTCCTGCCAGGACGAGGCTCCCGGGCCGGTATAGGACGGATCGCTGAGGGCGCTGACGGTGAACACGACGTCCTCGGATGTGATCGGCTCGCCATCCTGCCAGGTCAAGCCCGGCCGCAGGTGGAAGGTCCACGCTGCGCCGCTCGCGTCAACGCTCCAGTGATCTGCGAGATCTCCGACGAGCGTGTCGTCGGGTCCGAGTCGAACGAGTCCCCGGAAGAGCAGCGCAACGATCTGCCGTTCCGCTACCGATTGAGCACTGAACGGACTGACAGAGAGCGCAGAGCCAATAATTCCTTCGACGTAAGGATGGGCCGGTGCGGGCGTAATGGTCGGCGTCTCGTTCGGGCCATGGGATGAAAAGGACGGCGCGATGACCACCCCGGTCAATCCGACCAGAACCAGGGACAGGATCCCGATGACCGCCCGATCTCGAATATGCATCGCGTTCAGTCCGCGAGTCGCCCCGACGGGCCGGCTACGCCACCGATGTGTCGAGCAGGTACGACGTCATCGAGAACAGCACAAACAGCACAAGCAGGGCGATGGTGAACTGCCAGAGGCGCCGCTCGATCCCGCGGCGGCTGCGAAAAACGGCCGAATCGCCACCGAAGGCGCCCGAAAGCCCGGCCCCGCGCGCCTGGAGGATCACCGACAGGATCAGCGCGACGGAAACGATCAACTGGCCCGCAGCCAGAACGGGATTCACGGGTTTGGACCTCCAAAAGTGACAGCGACGGATGGTAGCACAGGGTGAGCGGCTCCCCTGGGAACGGAGGTCGCGCCGGGACCACGGGAAGCGCCCCAGGTCGGGATCACGGGACCAGGAGTGAGCGGCCGGACATCTCGGGCCACATCGGCAGCCCGCCCAGCTCCAGCAGCGTCGGAGCCACATCGGCGAGGACGCCGTCTGCGAGGCGGCGACCCTCGACCGCCCGCCCGGCTATCAGGAACGGGACCGGGTTCAGTGAATGCGCCGTCACCGGCTGCCCGGCCGGATTGCGGAGTTCATCCGCGTTGCCGTGATCGGCGGTGATGGCGAGGATCGCGCCGGGCCCATCTGGATCCTCACGTTCGACAGCCTCGACCGCGGCCACGAGCCGGCCCAGGCATCCGTCGATGACTTCGAGAGCCTCGATGGTGGCCTGCCAGTTGCCGGTGTGGCCGACCATATCGGGGTTCGCGAAATTGGCGACGATCACGTCGTGCTCGCCTCGAGCGATCGCTTCGACGATGGCATCGGTGACGCCCGCAGCGCTCATCGCTGGCTCGAGGTCGTAGGTAGCGACATGCGGGCTGGGGATCAGGATCCGATCCTCGCCCGGATGCGGGGCCTCCGTTCCGCCGTTGAAGAAGTAGGTCACGTGCGCGTACTTCTCGGTCTCGGCGACGTGCAGCTGGCGCAGACCCGCCTCGGACCAGGCATCGGCCAGGGAACGCGCCTCCTCCGGAGGAAACGCCACCGCGACCCGCAGCCCCTCTTCGTACGACGTCATCGTGGTCACGGCCAGGGCGCGCGAAGCGGGCGCACCGTCCGGTCCCGCTCGATCGAACGCGTCGAACTCGGCGTCCGCCAGTGCATGGGTCAGCTGACGCGCCCGATCGGCCCGAAAGTTCAGGTGGATGATCGCCTCCTCGTCGCGAATGCCCCCGTCGACACTCTCGATGACGGTGGGCACGACGAATTCGTCCGTTTCACCGCGTGCGTAGGCATTCGTGATGGCTTCCGTCGCTGTCGCAGCGCCGAGCCCGATTCCATGGACGATGGCGTCGTAACCGGCTTCGACGCGATCCCAGCGCCCGTCGCGATCCATGGCGAAGTACCGCCCGCCGACCGAGGCGATCCGCACATCGGGATGCGCGGATCCGAGCCGGTCCTCGAGATCCGTGAGGTACCCCAGCGCCGACTGCGGCGGCGTGTCCCGGCCGTCCAGAAGCGCGTGGACCCGAACCGACGGGACTCCGCGGGCAGCAGCAAGTTCAGCGAGGGCGACGAGATGGCGGTCATTCGCGTGGACCCCACCCGGGCCGATGAGACCGACGATCGACAACCGACCCGTCGTCGCCACCGCGTGCTCGCAGGCCGCGACCAACGCGGGCCGGGCGAAGAACGAACCGTCGGTAATCGCCGCATCGATCCGCGGCAGATCCTGAAGCACCGGTCTGCCGGCCCCGATGTTGAGGTGGCCGACCTCGGAGTTACCCATCTGGCCCGCGGGAAGGCCGACGGCCGCCTCCGAAGCCCCGAGCGCGCTGTGTGGCCAGCGATCAAGCAGGCCGGCCCAGACGGGCATCCTGGCTGCCCTGATGGCGTCGGCCTCGGGATTCCGTCCGATCCCGAACCCGTCGAGGACGATGAGAACGATAGGGCGAGGAGGTCGATCGAGCGACGTCACTCGGGACGCGCGGCGTTGCGCGCGGCCGCTGTCAGCCCGGCCCGGGCGACGATCCCCGCCATCTCGTCCACCTTCAGCGATGCGCCACCAACGAGCGCGCCGTCGATGGAGGGCTCGGTCAGGAACGCATCGATATTTGCCGAGGTCACCGAGCCCCCGTACAGGACCGGGATCGTGTCTCCGTCGATGGACAGGTCCACCAGGACGCGCCGGATCGTGGCGGCCATCGCAGCAGCGTCCGACCCCAGGGCGTTGCGGCCAGTGCCGATGGCCCAGACCGGCTCGTACGCGATCGTCAGCCATGGAAGATCGGTTCCGGTCGCGTCCCACGACGGGATCTCCGCACCGGCGAGTGCACCGCGGATCTGCGTCATGACCACGTCGTCCGCGCGGCCGGCCTCACGTTCCTCCAGGGTCTCGCCCACGCACAGGATCGGGCGGATGTCGGCACCCCACGCATTCGCGAGCTTGGCGGCAATCTGCGCATCGATTTCGCAGGCGTTACGGCGACGCTCCGAATGCCCGACGATCACCCAGCTCACGAGTCCCTTCAGCATCGGGGCGGAGATCTCACCGGTATAGGCGCCCGCCAGGTCGTGATGGACGTTCTGCGCTCCAACCAGGACGCCGGAGCCGTCGGGAGCCGTCACGGCAGGCGACGACAGCGCGCCGACGACCGCGTCGAGGCAGACGAAGGGCGGGCACAGGATCCGGACCACGCCGTCAACCCGGGTCCGGGCTCCGATCGCGACCGCGAGCTCACCGGCATCGGCCGGCGTCGAATGCATCTTCCAGTTGGCGGCGATGATCACGTTGCGCATGATTGAATCATGCCAGAGGTGCGGATGAAGCCTCGTCATGCAGCGCCAGCCGCTCGACGCGCTCGAGCGCCCGCTGCACACCTGATCGATGCAACCCCAGGCGGTCGGCAAGGTCGGCAAGCGTCGCCTCGGGCGTTTCACGCCTGGCCTCGGCGACCGAACGGACGACGTAGGGCTGTTCTCCGAGTCGCCCGTCGGCTTCGAGTTGATCGATCGCCGCCAGTTGCCGGCCTGCCGCCGCCACTGATCGCTGGAGGTTCGATGACTCGGCATTGAGGATCCGATTGAGCTCGCCCCGCATCGCCCGTGAGACCTGCCGCGCTTCAAGCTCGAGGAGCGCGGCACCAGCACCGATCCGTCGCAGGAAGAGACCCACGATCTCGCCGCTCTTCCAGGTCACGACCCCACGGCCGCGGCGCATTCGCCACGAAGCCGGCAACTCGGCCTCCCCGACCCACCTCGCGAGCACCGGCGCCTCGTCCGGCCCCACGACGAATTCGAGATGGGTGCGCGCTCCGACGATGCTCAGCGAACCGTGAGCCAGGAATCGTCCGCGCAGATAGGCCATCCGGCAGTGCTCCGGTGATGCGGCCCAGTCGAATGGGCCAGCTGCGATCGGGACGCCACGCCGATCAAGGCGAAGCGCGAGCCGAGCGAGAACCGGGTCCCGTCGGGGAGCAGGGGCCGCCGCGATAGCCGCAGGTGCCGATCCGGTCGTCGTCGCGGCAACCGATGGACCCAACCCGAGGCCTTGCCATTCCGCGGCGATATCACACGTCCGGGACGGCTCGATGGACGCCAGCTCAGCCCGCAACGCGGCCACAAGGTCACGATCGATCGAGGTCATGGGCGGGGCGAAGCCATACCGTCTCGCCGCGCCGTCAGGCCGATCGGGCCACGGTTGTACGACGACGTGCTGACAGCTCGGCCTCCGCTACACGAAGCACGGCCGCGGCCAGCCGCGCCGGGTCGTGGTGATGGGCGTTGACCGCATCCACGACGTTGTCGGTCACGAGGTCGGGCACGGGATCGACCGCCGGGGGCCAACGGAGGCGCACGGACTCCGCGATCCAGTCGTGTGGGACACGTGCGTCGAACTGGTCATTTGCAAGCACGACATCGACGAGCCCGGGGCTGGTGTGAGCAATCAGGGCCTCGAGATGATCCGCCAGGTCGTAACCCGCCGTCTCGCCCGCCTGAGTCGCCACGTTACAGATGTAGATCCGCACAGCCGATGTCGCGAGAACGGCGGCGCGGATCTCCGGAACCAGCAGGACCGGGAGCAGGCTCGTGAACAGGCTGCCCGGACCCATGACGACGACATCGGCTTCAGCAATCGCCAACAGCGCGTCGGCCGACGGCGTGACGTCCGGCGGCGTGATCCAGACACGCTCGATGCCCGGTGTTCGCATGACGTGCGACTGGCCGGAGACCACGACGCCGTTGCGTGTCCTCGCGTGCAGGGTGATCGGTGTCGGCGAAACGGGGAGCACCTGGCCACGGACCGCGAGGACGCGGTTCATCCGTCGGACGGCCGCCTCGAAGTCACCCCCCTCGACGGCCGTCAGGGCAGCGATGAGAAGATTGCCGATGGCATGACCGCCGAGGCCACCGGGCTCGGTCTCGACCGGTTCACCGTCCGAGGATTGCCCCCCTGGAAATCGGTAGCCCAGGAACTCGCGCATCAGCGGCTCGGCGTCGGCCAGGGCGGCGATGCAACTCCTGATGTCGCCTACGGCCGGGATGCCGAGTTCGTCTCGGAGTGCGCCGGATGAACCGCCGTCGTCGGCCACGGTGACGATCGCCGTGATGTTTCCGGTGTACTCCTTAAGGCCACGAAGGAGAGCAGACAGGCCCGTTCCCCCGCCGATCGCGACGATCTTCGGTCCCCGCGCGAGCAACCGCTTCCGATAGAGCAGATCGCCGAGTGATTCGTCCTCGTCCGTGGCTCGGAGCGGCTCGGTGACCGCACGGATCATCCGCACGCCACCGGCAGCTACGAGCGTGATCCCGAGTACGCCGACGATCAGGCCACGCAGCGGATACGGCAGGAATTGGAGCGTGACGACGTCGAGGATGCCGCCCGCGAGCCCGCCAGGGTGGACGGTTGCTGTTGCCTGCCGCACGACGTGGGCTACGGCGAGCGCCAGCATGAAGAGTCCGAGGAAGACGACACCGAGCCAGCGCTTGATCCCGATGCCGGGTTGCAGCCACCGGCGGAGGTTCATCGGCGCTCCAGCTCGCGATGAAAGACGCCCACGGGGCCGTAGCCCTCGGCCCGGAGCCAGGTTGCGAGCTCCTCCGTCAGGACGATCGATCGATGCTGCCCGCCGGTACACCCGACGGCGATCGTCAGGCGGCTCTTGCCCTCGGCCTGGAACGCCGGGATCGTGAATGCGAGGAGCGGCTTCAGCAGGGCCAGAAACTCCCCCGTCGCCGGCTGTCCGAGGACGAAGTCCCGAACCGGCTCCGTCAGCCCGGAATGCTCGCGCAGCTCAAGAACGTAGTACGGGTTCTGGAGAAAGCGCGCGTCGAACACGAGGTCGGCTTCGAGGGGCACCCCGAACTTGAACCCGAAGCTCAACAGCTGGATCGCCATGCGGTCGGGCTCGAGGTCCCCGAGCCGGGCGAACAGCCGCTCACGCAGATCACGCAGCGGCAGATCCGAGGTGTCGATCACGACGTCGGCCTCGGATCGAACGCCATCGAGCAGCACGCGCTCATCGGCGATCGCGGCAGCGACCCCGCGGCTCTCGCCGAGCGGGTGGCGGTGGCGGGTCTCGGAGAAGCGCCGTATCAGGACCTCGTCGCGCGCCTCGAGAAAGAAGACCTGCGGGCGAATGCCGCGGCCCTCAAGGGCGCCTCGCATCGCCCGGTACGCCGACTCGGCATCGCCGGCGCGAACGTCCAGGACGATGGCGACCCGCCCGTAGCGGACCCGATCCGTCGTGACGAGTTCGGCGAGGTTCGGCAGCAATTCGCCGGGCAGGTTGTCGACGACGATGTAGTTGAGATCCTCGAAGAACTTGGCAGCGGCCGTCTTGCCGCCGCCAGACAGCCCGCTGAGGATCACGACGTGCGAGTCGTCCGGTTCGGGGTCCGGGCTGCCGTACGGCCCCTCGGAATCGACGGGCGCGGGCTCGACTGGGTCCATGCCGGTCAGTCTACGCCCCGTTCGAGGCCGCTCAGCGACCGCTCCGCCGGATCACGATGACCGTGCCCTCGAAGAGTACGTAGAGCGTCACGCCCAGGACGACGGGGCTGACCAGATCGCCGCCTGGGGTCGCGATCGCCGCGAAGATGGAGATGCCGAGGATGATCAGGCGGCGGGATCGGGTCAGCCGTTGCGATGTGACGATGCCCACCCGCGACAGTCCAACGAGCAGGATCGGGAACTCCATGAGCAGGCCGAAGGCCAGGAACATCGTGCTGACGAAGTCGAAATACTCGCGGGCCGTCAGCAACGGCTTCAGGTCTGGCGTCTGAAAGGCCAACAGGAACGTAGCCGCGAACGGGAGGATGACGTAGGCGATGGACACGCCCATCGCGAAGAACAGGAGTGCCGCGGGGATCCAGGGCAGGATCGCTCGTCGTTCGGACGCGGTCAGGCCGGGAGCGATGAAGCGCCAGACCTGCCACAGGATCACCGGCATCGCGATGATCACGCCGGCAACGAGGGCGATCCGGATCCGGATCGCGAATGGATCGCCGATTCCGTTGTAGTACAGGGTAAGTTCATCTGGCAGGGGCGAGCTCAGGAACGCGATGATCTGCTCGCCAAAGGCAAATCCCACGACGGCGCCGAGGCCAACGCCCAGAAGCGACCAGGCGATCCGGTTGCGGAGCTCGGCGAGGTGGTCGACCAGCGACATCGCGAACGCCGGCTCGGTCGAGCCTGTGCTGACAACCGAAACGGCTTGGGTGAGGGTAGGTTCGTCGGGATCGGGGGCCGCGCCGGATCCCTCGGGATCCGCGACCGCGCCGGTTCCCTCGGGATTCGCGACTGCACCTGTTTCGTCAGGCGTGTCGTCGATGGGCGCCGAAGAGGGCGTCTCCTGATCGTCGTCCATGCAGTGGTTGGTCGGGCCGGAGCCCGATCAGGAGGCCGGCGACTCGGGTCCGGAGCCGGAGGCGGCATCCGCGGGTGGCGCGTCAGGCGTCCGAGGGGGCGCCGTAGCACTCAGCACGTTCGGCTTCGGCGCTTCAGGCGCGATAGGGTCCGTGCTGGCTGCTTCCTTGACATCAGAGGCCGCCTTGCGGAACTCACGGATACCCTTGCCGAGCGCGGTACCGACTTCCGGCAACTTGCCCGGGCCCAGGACGAGCAGGGCGATGACCAGGATGATGATGAGTTCGGTGGGACCAAGGCTTCCGATGAACGGCATAGTGGATTCAGACCCATGTTGGAGCCGCGGCGCAGTGCCTCGGAACGGTCGCTAGGTTAGCACAGGGAGGCGCCCGGCCCAGTCGGTCGCCGCCGCCCTGACACGTTCTGCAGGGTCCAGTTCACCGGTCGATTCGTCAGCGTTTGCGACGCTCGAGATACCGCGGGAGACATTGACCAGCAGGCCTCCGCCGGGCAAGCGGCCCGGAGCCGACGCCAATGTCGGGCCGGAACGAAGGACCGCGCCGATGTCACCACCCTGGGCGCCGACGCCGGGAACCAGAAACGCGAGGCCAGGAGCCACGGCGCGGATCTGTTCCAACTCGTCCGGCGCCGTCGCGCCCACGACGAGGCCGACGGTCCCGCCCGGCCCCCAGCTGCTCGCCCGGCGCGCGACGCGTGCGTACAGGGGTTCCGACGTTGCCGGCCCGTCGCTCGCCAGGACGAGGTCCTGCAGCTCGCCGGCACCCGGATTCGAGGTCCGGCACAGGATGTAGGCAAAGCGATCGAGTCGCTCCAGCAGGGGCGCAACCGCCTCGGAACCGAGGTACGGGTTCACCGTCACCGCGTCAGCGCCGAGCGCATCGAACAGGGCCACGGCCTGGCGGGCTGCTGTCGTGCCGATGTCCCCGCGCTTCGCGTCAGCGATCACGGGGATCCTTGCCGGGATGGTGGCGCGGATCCGCTCGAGGGCGGCCATTCCGGCACTTCCGTAGGCCTCGAAGAACGCCAGGTTGGGCTTGACCGCGGCCGCGTACGGGCTCGCGACCTCTACCAGCAGGCGCGCGAACGATTCCAGTCCCTCAAGGTTCCGGGCAAACCCTCGCGGCAGGGACGCGATATCCGGGTCGATCCCGAGGCACAGGACCGATCCGACCTCGCTGCTCCGCGCCGAGAGCCGTTCGAGGTATGTCGACGTCCGCGGTACCGTCACGGCGCCGTTGAGGCGCTCGGCAGGTCGCCCCCCGATCCAGGCGCGATGACGGTGGGAATCGGGGTTGGCGACGGGGTCGGCGTCGGGAGGAGCTCGGCCGGGATCCACCACCCCGGGCGCGAGGCCGCATCAAGGCCGGCAGCGATCGTGAGGGCGAGGGGATCTCCCTTGAGGGCCGGCAATCCGCTGACATCGAGCTTGGCCAACCACAGATCCGTCACGCCCCCATCGATGGACAGGTACGAGATGGCGTCTCCGGCGGGCGACCAGACGGGATCGAAGCTGCGCTCATCGCTCGTGACCCGCAGGAGCTCGGAGCCGCGCAGCGCGTCGAGGATCACCACGTCGGTCCCAAACGACGTGGTCCGCGTCACGGCAAGGAATCGGCCATCCGGCGACCAGGCCGGCGATGTGTAGCCGGGACCCGTGATGGCGGTTGCTTTTCCGGTCGTGAAGTCGTAGCGCATGATCACGGGCGCGCCGCGACCCCCGTCACGGGCGTTCTTCACGTACGCGAGGTAGCGGCCATCCGGCGAGAACGCCGGATCCTGGTGCCCGAGCGGCGAGATCTGCGGGGCGCTGAGGGCCGTCAACTTGCCGGTCGCCGGGTCGAATGCCTTGAGGACGACGTCGCTCTTGGTCGGATCCGGACCATCGGTGACCACGACGATCCGGGTACCGTCCGGCGAGATCACCGGCTGGCGAAGGAAGTAGGACCAGCTGTACTGGCCGGTCACAATCTTGCCGAGCAGCAATCGCTCGGGCTCGGCGGTGCCGTCGACACGGATGCGCATCAGGCTGGGGGTCGAGAGCCGGTACCGGCGGGCCTGTCCGCTGATGCGCCAGCGCCCGCCTTCATCGACCGTCCGGATGAAGTAGATCCACTGGCCGTCGGCCGAGAACGACGCCATCGAATCGCGACCACCCGAGGTCAGGGCCGTCGCTTTCGCGCCATGCTGGAGCCAGAGGTTCCCGGCCTTCACGTAGAGGATCGAGCCGAGGATGTCCGACCGCGGATCCACGATGACGATGTTCGAGGGGGTCGCGGTCCGGAGCGGCCCGCCGTCCGTGCCGCCGTTGCCGCCGTTGCCGCCGGGGATCGGGAGTCGGCCCGTCAGCAGCGAGAAGCTCAGGACCCCGATCACGAGGAGACCGATGCCCGCGGCCAGATCGGCCCGCGGCAAACCGGCAAGGCTCGGCCGACGGGAAGTCCCGCCCTGCCGCCGAGCCGCCTCGCTCGGGCGACGTCGCTGGTTCACGCGTCACTCCCGCGCGCCGTGCCCGCCACCGCCATATCGCGCTCGGGCATCGTGCGGCCTTCGATGGCGTGGAGCCCTTCGGATGCGACATCGCGGATATCGAGCTGGAGCGACTCGACGCCGCCGAATTTGCGACTCACGAGCCGAGCAACCACATCCACTCGATCCCCTTCGTGGACCTGTGTCGCGAGCTCCGGCCAGCCGAACGCAATCCCGTCCAGAACATCGAGGCGGCGCTTGAGCACAAGTTGCGTATGGCCTCCACTGGCCTCGCGAGCTCGCGTGACGGTGAGCCCGAAGACCGCGACGAGCGGTTCGGGGTTGCCGACGCCCCACGGCCCGAGTCTCGCGACCCCGGTATGGAGACGATAGTCGACATCGATCGCGGGCAGCGCCAGGTCGATGTTCAGGACGGTCGTCGGATCCCGCGGTTCGGCCCGCCCCGCGATTTCCATGAACCGCTCACGAAACGCCTCCCAGTTCTCCGCGAGGATTTCGAACCCGGCAGCTCCGGCGTGACCGCCGTGGCGGATCAGCAGGTCCTCGCACGCGGCCAACGTGTCCGCGAGGTGGAGCGTTCCATCTCCGCGACAGGACGCGCGCACGACATCTCCGAGGTCCGCGCCGACGATGGCGGCGCGCCCACGCTCGTCAGCGAGGCGGGCGGCGACAAGCCCGACGATCCCGACGGGCCACGGCCCGCGAACGATGGTTGCGGGCGCGTCGTCGACCGCGTCGGGCGACGTCCTCGCCTCCGCGACGGCTTGCTTGGTGAGGTCCCGTCGGTGGAGGTTGGCGGTCTCGAGGACCGTGGCGAGGCGCGTCGCCTCCTCGGGATCGTCGGTCAGGAGGAGCCGGGCGGCGTCCATCGCCTCCCCTACGCGTCCGGCCGCGTTGAGGCGCGGGGCAATCCCGAAGGACAGCGTCTCGACGTCAACCGCGGTGTGGGCGACGTTGGCGCGCGCCAGGAGCGCAGCCAGACCCGGGCGAGGCGATGTCCGCATCCGCTCGAGGCCGAGGCGGACGATCGACCGGTTCTCCCCGAGGATCGGGGCAACGTCTGCGATCGTGCCGATCGCCGCCAGCTCGGCCAGGTCAAATGCCTCGGGCACATCCCCGAGCAGCAGCCGGGCCAGGGTGAACGCGATGCCGGCGCCGGACAGGCGCGTATCCGGGTATTGGCTCTCGGGACGGTGCGCGTTCACGATCGCGACAGCGTTGGGGAGTTCCAACGGAACCCGGTGGTGGTCCGTGACGAGAACATCGATGCCGCGGGCCTGCGCGGCCGCGATCTCGGCGATGCTGGTCGTGCCCGTGTCGACGGTCACGAGAACCCGGGCACCGGCCAGTTCTGCTGCGTCGACGGCCGCCATCGACAACCCGTGACCCTCCTCGAGCCGGGAGGGCACGTACGGGAGGACTTCGACCCCGAAGATCCGGAGGGCGAGGGTGAGGACCGCCAGCCCGGTGATCCCGTCGGCATCGAAGTCCCCGAAGACCATGACGATCTCCCGGCCATCCCTTGCCCGGACGATGCGGGCGCGGAACACAGCTGCATCGGGCAACAGGTTTGGATCATGGAGCCCGTCCTGAGGCTCTCCAAGATGTCGCCGGAGCGCAGCCACGTCGGCTACGCCGCGGTTGACCAGGAGGGTGGCGGCCCAGGATCCGAGGCCGAGCTCCGATGCCGCGGCCACGAGGTCCTCAGGGGGTTGCGACGACTCGGGAAAGACCCACCGGGCCCGCGGCTGGAGCACGGTCTCAGGATGCCACGGGCGGCTGCACGGCCGCTCGCCGGGGAATTACGCGGAGGCCCGGCGGATCGACGGCGGACCGCTGATTCGACCACGCTTGCGGTCCTCGCGCTCCTGCCAGACCACGAGCAGCGGGCTCGCGTTGAAGATCGACGAGTAGGTCCCGGAGACGATGCCGATCAGGAGGGCCAGGACGAACTCCTCAGTGGCCGATCCCCCGAACAGCAACAGCGCCGTCAAAGTGAGCACGACCGTGAAGCTCGTGGTGACCGATCGGCCGAACGTCTGGAGAAGCGAGTGGTTGACCACTTCGGCGAACGGTTCACCCGCATGGCGGATGCGATTCTCCCGGACGCGGTCGAACACGACGATCGTGTCGTGCACGCTGAACCCGATGACTGTCAGCATCGCGGTCACGAACAGGCCGTCGATCTGGACATCGAAGAACGTGCCAAGGATCGCGAAGACGCCGAGGACCACCACGACGTCATGGAGCAGCGCGACGAGCGCCGTGACGCCCATCTTCACGTCGCGGAAGCGGAGGGTGATCCAACCGAGGATCCCGAGGCTACCGACAAGGATCAGGATGATCGCCTGGTTGACGAGGTCCGAGCTCACGACTGCGCCGATCGAACTCAGCGATCGTTGCTCAGCGATCGGGCCGAGGGAACCCTGGAGACCCGTGGCGATACGCCCGATCTCGCCGTCCCTTGGGACCTGGGTATTGCCGACCGGAGCCGCGCTCGGTGAAGCCGAGGGACTCGGAGTCGGCGCGGCCGTTGGTTCCGGCGTAGGACTCGGGGTGGGTGCCGGGGTCGGTGTCGGGGTGGCTGCCGGGTCCGGGCTCGTCGAGGGGCCCGGAGCCGTCGCTGAAGCCGACGCCGTCGGCGCAGCCGTCGGCGACGATGATGGCGCTGCCGTGAGGGTCGGGACGGGCGTCGGGGACGGCTCGATCAGCCGGAGATCGAGCTTGGAGAGGCGAATGTCGAAGAAGCCGGCGCCGGTCAGGGCAACCGTCGCGTCAGCCTGGCCGAGCGCGACGAGTTCCTCGCGGACCTGCGCGGCGGTGACGTTCGGGTCGGCGAACCGGATGGACCAGGTGGTTCCGCCGGTGTAGTCGATCGAGAATTTGAGGCCGGCCTTGCCGCCGCTGAACGGGGTGAGCAGGATGAAGATCAGGCCCGGGATAGTGATCAGCAGGGAGAAGGCGAAGTACCAGCGGCGCTTGCCGATGACATCAAACACCGGGGTTGGCTCCGCGTCGAACGCCCCGACCCGTCGGCCGATACGTGAATTCCGATTCCGAGATGCCGTACAGGCGCGCCTTGCGGGCCCATTCCTGGTTGACCACGATCCGCAGGAAAGTGCGCGTCACCGTGACGGCGGTGAACATCGACACGAGCACGCCGAGAATCAGGACGAGGGCAAAGCCCTGGATGACCGACGATCCGAAGAAGTACAGGATCGAAGCGGTGATCAGGCTCGAAACGTTCGAGTCGAGAATGGAGTTCCAGGCCCGCGCGAAGCCGGCCTCGATGGCCTGCGGCAGGGACTTCCCGAGCCGCAACTCTTCCTTGGTCCGTTCGAAGATCAGGATGTTGGCATCGACCGCCATACCCACCGAGAGCACGAAGCCCGCTATGCCGGCGAGGGTCAGGGTGACCGGGATCAGCCGGAAGATCGCAAACAGGACGATGGCGTAGTAGATCAGGGCTGCGTTCGCCACGAGGCCCGGGAGGCGGTAGTGCAGGAGCATGAAGATCAGGACGAGCAGGACCGCGATCCCGCCCGCCAGGACGCTCTTGTGGAAGAACTCGAGACCGAGGGTCGGGGCGATCGTGTCGCTCGACAGCTCCTCGACCGGGAACGGGAGGGCGCCGAAGCGAAGGACGTCGACCAGCGACTTGGCTTCTTTCTGGGGGATGCCGCCGATCTGGGCGCTGTTGCTGATCTGGACCTGCCCGCCCGTGATGGGCGAGCGAATGATCGGGGACGAGATGATGTTCGAGTCCAGGACGATGGCGAATTGCTCGTGGACGTGAGCCGCCGTCCACTTCCCGAACAACTCCGAACCGTTGTTCGTCCCGTCGGTCTTGAGCTGGAAGTTCACCGCTCGATTGCCCTGTTGGTCGGACCCGACGCTGGCGCTCTTGAGTTGATCGCCCGAGAACAGGATGCAGATCTTGGTGATCGATCCGCTGACCGGACAACTCGTGGCGCCCGTGAGGTCAAGGGCCTGCCCTTGATTGACAGTGGTGCCTGTGGGGATCGGGACGAAGTCAAGGCGGCCGGTCGTTCCGACGAGGGCCCGGACCGCGCTCGTGTCCGTGACGCCCGGCAGTTCGACGACGATCCGATCCGTGCCGCTCGTAACGACGACCGGTTCCGCGACACCGGTCGAGTTGACACGCTTGTCCATGATCTCGCGCACGACGGCGAGGTCGGCGGCGGTCGGGGTCTTGCCGCCCGAAGGCACGATGCGGTACTCGACCTTCAGTCCGCCCTGGAGGTCGAGGCCGAGCTTCGTTTCGATCGGACGTGAGCCGCTCTCGCTATCGAGTCCGGGCAGCCGCAGTCGGGGCCAGAAGTCGATCACGAGCGCGAACACGCCGATGATGGCGATCAGGATGAGGGCAGGCCTACGCATCGACGGCGGATGATACAGGCGCGCGGGCGACGCTGCCCGACAGCATGTTCAGGACTCGAGTCCGGCCTTGATCCGGGCCGCCATCGTCGGCCCGATCCCGGGAAGCGCGGCGATCTGCTCGACCGGGGCCTCGCGGATTCGCTTGACCGATCCGAACGTCCGAAGCAGCACGGCTCGGCGTCGTGGACCGACCCCCGGAAGGTCGTCGAACGCCGATCGGATCGACGCTCGGGCGCGCAGTTTCCGGTGGTAGGTGATAGCGAATCGATGCGCTTCATCGCGAAGCCGCTGGACCAGGTAGAGGGCCTGGGATGTGGTCGGCAGGAGCACGGGTTCGGCCCGATCCGGGAGCACGAGTTCCTCGCGTTCCTTGGCCAGGCCGGCCAACGGCAGGTCGTGGAGGCCCAGCTCATCGAGCACGATCTTGGCGGCACTCACCTGCGCGCGACCGCCGTCCACGATGACGAGGTCCGGCATGGCCCAGCGCTGCTCTTCGGCGCTCCCCTCCTGGCCCGACTTGGCGTTCCGGAACCGGCGTCGAAGCACTTCCTGATGGCTGGCCACGTCACTCTGGCCCTGCACGGTTTTGATCTCGAACCGCCGGTACTCGCCGGTGCGGGGCCGGCCATCCTGGAAGACCACCATGCTGCCCACGGAGTTGGTGCCCTGGAAGGTCGAGATGTCGTAGCACTCGATTCGCTCCGGCAGAACCGGGAGTTCGAGCGCCGCCGCGAGTTCCTCGAGGGCGCCGAGGGTCTTGCCCTGGTCCGCCAGCCAGCGCACCTGCTCGCGGGCGAGCATCTCGGCGGCGTTACGGGTCGCGAGCTCCATCAGGCGGCGCCGCTCGCCGCGCTGGGGGGCGTGCAGGCGGACGCCGGCTACCCTGGCGCCCTCAGGGGCGGTTGCCGCGCGACGGTCCGTCAGGAAGCGTTCCAGGTCCTCGGCATCGGCGAGGGCCCGCGGAACGGCGACCTCGCGCGGCACACTCGTCGCGCGCCCGTAGTACTGGAGCAGGAACCCGGTCAGCACCTCGTCGTCGCTGGTGTCGCGCGGTGAGGCGAGCATGAACACGTCGCGGCCGATCGCCTTGCCATCGCGGATGACGAACAGCTGGACCGCCGCCTGGTTGTCCTGCCGGGCGAGGCCGACGAGATCGAGGTCTGTCTTGGCGAACGCCTCCATCTTCTGGCTCTCCATCGTCCGCTCGATGGCCCGGACCTTGTCCCGCATCGTCGCGGCGCGCTCGTAGTCCATCCGGTCCGACGCCTTGGTCATCTCGGACCTGAGCGCGTCCGCCACGGACTCTTGGCGACCCTCCAGAAACAGCTCGACCTGGGCGATGTCGGCGCGGTAGGCGTCCTTGGTCACGGCCTCGATGCACGGGCCCTGGCAGCGCTTGATGTGGTAGAGCAGGCAGGGCCGCTGTAGGGCCCGCTCGCCGTCCTTGATGTCCACGGTGCAGGTCCGGAACGGGAACAGGCGACGGACCAGGTTCATCGCCTCGTCCACGCTCGATGCGGACGCGTAGGGGCCGAAATAGCGGCTTCCGTCCTGCGGCAGCTTCCGGGTCCGCTCGATGCGCGGGAAGTCGTCGCCCAGCGTCACCTTGATGTACGGGTAGCTCTTGTCGTCCTTGAGCCGGACGTTGAACATCGGTTGGAAGCGCTTGACCAGGTTGCCTTCCAGGAGGAGGGCTTCCGAGATCGAATCCGTGAGTGTGTATTCGACGTCGACGACCTTGTCGATGACGCTCCGGATCCGGTGCATCTCGCCGGCCGGTGATTCCTTCTGCCAGTAGCTCCGGACACGGCTGCGCAGGCTCTGCGCCTTGCCCACGTAGATGACTTCGCCCCGGGCGTCCTTCATCAGGTACACCCCCGGCCGATCGGGCAGATTCTTGAGGGTCGCGGTCAGGGCGGTCGGGAGTGGATCGGTCACCGCTCCATGCTACGGGGCCGAAGGATTCGTGCTCAGGGCATGGACGAGGCCGGACCCGTGGGGCCCGGCCTCGATGTTCGCGGTGCAGCCGCGAGTGGTTACTTCGTGAACTGGAAGAGTGCCGTCCGACTTACTCCATCGCCTAGATCGACGTGGAGCGTCTTGCAAGAGCGTGCATAGGTCGTCGGGCTCTTCCAGTTGAACTGGTAGTAGCCGTTGCCCAGGTTCTGAAGGCCGGATGCGCCAGATGCAACCTCCGTGAGTTGATCCGTTGTCAAACCAAGGCTGCATGACAATGAGCTGACATAGACGTTCACCGATGTGAGATT
>JANMNF010000326.1:0-4528 GCA_031373765.1 Chloroflexota bacterium | reverse complement strand
ACGAAGATCGCCGAGAACACGAAGCTGAGCGCGTCGAGGAGGATCGCGATCGGCGCCTTCAGGATCCCGATGAGGATGCCGGCCGCACCTGGGCCGAGGATCTGGGCCGCCGACCTCGTTGTCTCGAGCTTCGAGTTGCCGTCGACCAGCTGATCTCGATCGACGATCGAGGGCAGGTAGCTCTGGTAGGCGACATCGAAGAAGACAGTCAGGCAGCCGGTCACGAACCCGACCACGTACAGCTGCCAGATCGTCAAACCGCCGAGCGCATAGGCGATTGGGATCGAGATCAGGGCAAGGGCCCGCCCGACGTCGCCGATGATGAGGATCGGCCGCCGCGGCAGTCGGTCCACCCAGACCCCGGCCGGCAGGCTCAGGAAGATGAAGGGTAGGAACTCGATGGTCGTGAGCAGCCCGAACTCGAACGGTGAGACGTTCAGGATCGTGGCGGCCACGAGCGGCAGCGCCAGGCCCGTGACCTGACTTCCGAACTGGCTGACGGTCTCGGCGGCCCAGAGCTTGAGGAAGTCGGGATGGCGCAGGAGGCTGCGACTCGGTGGTCGACCTTCAGCTGGGGGCATGAATCCCTCCGTGGGGCGAACGGAATCCGGAACGCGGTGCTCGGTGGACGAAAGTGTATCGCCGTAACCGGTCGGGTCAACGGCCGACCGAGGCACCGCCGGCGCGCCGGTCTGTCACGATACCGACCATGCTGATCGAGTCGGTCCCGAACTACTCCGAGGGCCGCCGCCTGGCGGTCGTCGATGCCCTCGCCGACGCGGTGACCAGCACCCGCGGCGCGTACCTCCTGGACCGCACGAGCGACGCGTCCCACAATCGATCCGTCCTCACGATCGCGGGCGAGGCCGATGCGGTGATCAGCGCGCTCGAGGCAACGATCGAGGTCGCCATCGGCGACATCGATATGGAACAGCACACAGGCGAGCACCCGCGCATCGGGGCCATCGACGTCATTCCGTTCGTGCCGCTTGGTGACACGACCCTCGACGACGCCGTCGAACTCGCGACTACGTTCGGGGCCCGCATCGCCGATCGATTCGAGATTCCCGTCTACCTCTACGCGCGAGCGGCCCGGCGCACCGATCGAGCCCGACTGGCCGACGTCCGCCGCGGTGGGTACGAGGGGCTCCGCGACGAGATCGCCCAGAACGGTCGGGAGCCCGACTTCGGTCCATCGCGCACCCACCCAAGGGCAGGTGCCGTCGCCGTCGGCGCGCGACCGTTCCTGATCGCCTGGAACATCAACCTCGAATCGGCCGATGTTGAGCTTGCGAAGCGCATCGCTCGCCGAGTGCGGGAATCGGGCGGCGGCCTGCCCGCTGTTCAGGGCAACGGCTTCATGATCGACGAGCTCGGATGCGCCCAGGTCTCGATGAACCTCCTCGATTTCGCCACGACGCCGATGTGGCAGGTCTGGGAAGAGGTGCGAGCCCTGGCGGCCGATGATGGCGTCCGGCTCCGCGAATCGGAACTGATCGGCCTCGCGCCCCTCGCGGCCCTGATGGACGTGGCCGACCATGCCGGAGCGGATTGCAGCGCCCCGGTTGAGGCGCGTTTCGCCGCTGCAGCGGACTACCTCCAGTTGCGCGATCCCGATCCAGCAATGGCTCTCGAGCTCCGACTTGCCGCCGCACAGTCCGCCAGGACCGCGAGCCGCGGTGCGCCGGCGCGCGCGCCCGACGCCATCGGAGACGCGCCCGGAGCGCCCGGAGACGCGTCCGGATGAGCGGCCTCCGCGTGATCCAGGGCGGTCGCGCCGGCGAGGGCCAGCCGGGCCTGCTCATCGAAGGAGCGGCCGAGGTTGTCACGATGGCAGGCGGATTGCGCCGCGGTTCGGGGCAGGACGACCCCGCGCTGGTCACCGGTCCAGGCGATCCGCATGGCGACGACGCGCCTGTGGTGGCGTGCTGGGAAGGCCGGATCCTGGGCGTGGGACCCCGGGCCGACCTGTTCCGCGTTCTTGAGGGTGGCGGCTACCCGCTCCAGCGATTCGTCCGTGTTGACGCAGCCGGCGGAACGATCACGCCCGGGCTTGTGGACCCGCACACCCACCTGCTCTTCGCCGGCTCGCGCGAAGGCGAACTGGTGCTCCGGCAGCGTGGCGCCGACTACATGGAGATCCTGGCGTCGGGTGGCGGCATCCTGTCCACCGTGGCGGCGACGCGTGCCGCATCGGTGGAGGCACTCGAGGACCACGGACGTCGCTGGCTCGGCGAAATGCTGAATCATGGCACCACGACGATCGAAGCCAAGTCCGGCTACGGCCTCGACCTGGCCACCGAGCTCCGACTCCTCGATGTCGCCTTCCGTCTCGGTGCTGAAGGTCCGGTCGATGTCCTTCCGACCTGGCTCGGCGCCCATGCCGTGCCCGCCGAATTCCGGTCCCGCCCGGATGGGACCGAGGCCTATGTCCGGCACTGCATCGACGAGCAGCTCCCCGGCGTCGCGGCCCAGGGCCGGGCCCGGTTCGCCGACGTGTTCTGCGAGCGCGGCGTCTTCAGTGCCGACCAATCGCGGCGCGTCCTCGAGGCCGGAGCGCGCTACGGATTGCTGCCCCGACTCCATGCCGATGAGATCGTCCCGAGTGGCGGGGCCGAGCTCGCAGCCGAGATCGGGGCCCTCTCCGCGGATCACCTCGCCGCCCCATCGCCGGCTGGTATCGATGCGCTTGCCGGCGCCGCGGAAACGGAGCACCCGGTTGTTGCCACGCTCCTGCCCGCGACGACCTGGTTCCTCATGCACGATGAATTCGCGCCCGCCCGGACCCTCATCGAGCGGGGCGTGCCGGTGGCGTTGGCGACCGACTTCAACCCGGGCACGTCGCCGACACCCAGCCTGCTGCATGTCCTGACCGTCGCCTGTCTTGAGCTGAAACTGACCCCGTCGGAAGCCCTGGCCGCGGTCACGATCAATGCCGCGCATGCCCTGGGACAGGGCGACGAGATCGGGTCGATCGAGGCCGGCAAGGCCGCGGACCTCGTGATCTGGCGCGTGCCGACGCATCGACAGTTGCCGTACTGGCCGGCGGCGGACCTCGTCCGGGCCGTGATCAAACGCGGTCACGTGGTCGTGGAGCACCCAGGAGCCTGATCGAGGGGCCGCGTGTTCGGCCGCGTGTTGGGCCGCGTGTTGGGCGCGAGGCCACGTGCGCAGGGAGACGCCGGGCGGTCAGACCTTGCCGCGCGACTCCAGCAGGACGGTCGTGACTTCCTGGGGCAGCGTCGAGATCGTGACCGACAGTTTCGATTGAGGGGCGGACACGCCACCCATCTCGTGGAAGAACTTCGAGACGGCTTCGGCGCAGTCCGCCTCGTCGGCGCAGACCGGCATCGCCACAACGAGCTTGGGATCCAGCTGGGCAACGAGCTCTGCGGCCCGCGTGGCCGTCAGCGCACCACCGACCGGGACACACACGATGTCGACGCTGCCGATATCACCGAGCTCTTCCTCGGTCAGGAGATGGCCGATGTCGCCGAGATGGATCGTGTGGAGTCCATCGAGCTCGACGACGAATGCCGTCCCGCGACCTCGATCCGCGCCTTTGACGTTGTCTCGATAGGTGCGGACGCCGGTCAGGAGGACATCCTTGATTTCGAATTCGCCGGGACCATCCAGGACGAAGGCCTCCTCGAGGCTTCCTGGGATCACCGTTCCGCCGTCCCGTGATCGCTTGCCCTTGGCCTTGGGCAGCGGCTCATCATCCGGATGACTGTAGGTAACGATGTCGCCGGTGACCCCGCGGCCGGTCGGTCCGACGATTGCCGCATACGGGTCGGTAACGACCACGGCGTCGCGGCCCTTCAGGCGGATGCATGTCCGCCCGTACCAAGTGATCTCCATCACCCTGATTCTGACACACGGCGCTTCACGCCGCGTTTGCTTCCGCCAGGGTGCGGAAAGCCGCCGGGAAAAGGAAAGACCGGAGACGCCTGCCCAATTGGCGCCCCCGGTCGGAGGGAGGGAGGATGGAACCTCGAGGGTTCGGTCCGTCCCGAACAGTAGGGACTCTCGGTTCAGACACGGGACCCGACTCGATTAAGAAACTGACATTCGGAGAGGGCTCCGGATCGGCGCGCCGATCGGACCGGCCCGCACGGGACCAACGGCTGGGGAGCGAAATGCCCGAACGGCGGTAGCATCGCCGCCAATGACTGAACGACGAGCCCAACGTCAGCCGTATGGCACCCGGGCGCTGAGCCTCGCGGTGCTCGGTCTGCTCATCGCCGCTTGCGGCCCAGCGCCGACGGCCTCTTCCTCCGCTGGTCCGAGCCAACCAGCCACTACCCCGCCGGACGCCGACGCGATCTATCGAACGATCGCCGCGCAGGTCAGCGCCATTCGCCAACTCGAGGCTCCGGACCGGGTCGAACCGGTCACGATCGACGGTCCGACGCTCGTGGCCAACATCACGAAGGAATTCGAGAAGTCGAATCCGCCCGCGGAGATCGCGAAGGCGGAACGGCTCTTGAAGGTGATGGGCCTCCTACCGGGCGATGCCTCACTGGCC
>JANMNF010000040.1:0-1971 GCA_031373765.1 Chloroflexota bacterium | reverse complement strand
TCGAGCGGAGGCGGGTCGGCCAGTCGCTCGAAGCCATACGACGGCACGTCGTGGCTGCTCTTCGTGTCCTCCCAGCGCTCGGCGTGCTTGACGGCCAGGCGCAGGATCGTCCCGACGACCTGCCGGAACATCGGGCCGAGGTCGGAGCCCGGGTCCTTGGGGTCGTGAACCTTGGAACCGAGCCGCGCCTGGCAGATGGCATAGCCGCCGGCAAGCGCGGTCGTGGTCATCCAGATGTCGATCCCGAATTTGCTGATGTCGGACGTCCAGTCATCGGCCTCGAGGTAGTGCTTGACGAGGTCCCCGCTCACCCCGAAGTCGCCGCCGATCGGCTGACGGATGCGCAGTCCGTAGAGCGCCCGGGTCAGTGGATACGTGACCGTGTTCGTGATCGTGCCGTCGTACTTGTAGCGGGAGTAGAGCGGCGCCACGAAGTCGTAGCCGCCCTTCAGGATCGGGCCGGCGAGGAGTTCGACCCACTCGGGCAGGATCGAGCGAAGGTCCGAGTCGACGACCACGAGGGCCTGGACCTGGAGCGCGTCCGCGATCTCGAAGATCGTCCGGAGCGCGGCACCCTTGCCGCCGACACCGTCGATCTCCGGGTAGGTCAGGGAGACGCGCTGGAGCTTGTTCGTCGGCCGGACGAGGAGGATCTCCTCGATGTAGTCGGGTGGCTCGGTCTCGATGACCACGCGCTGCGTCCCGTCAGGCGAGCCCGCATCCGAATTGACGACCACCGGCCGGAGATCCGGAAAGTACTGGACGAGGCCAGCCTGGGCCGCGCGAACCACGTAACCGATGGTCGCTGCGTTCTTGAAGCTCGGAATCCCGACCATGATGTCCGCTCGGTCGAGACGCGCGATCTGTTCGCGAATCGCCGGGGTCAGCGTCGATTGGGGCATGGCTCACCCTACCATCGGAGATGCTGCAGCGCGGCCCGTCAGCGCCGCGGGATCAGGACGGTCGCCCATTCCCCGTTCGGTTTCCCCGGCGTGTATCGACTGTTGGCGCCCTTGACCGCGACTTCGCGGAAACCCAGGGCGCGCCACTGGCTATACCAGGCTTCGACCGGCGGCCGAACGGCAACCGTCTTGCGGACCACCTCCCCGTCGAGGATGACGCCGTCGAGCAGCCGCTTGCGCTCGGCCAGCGGGACCTCGATCAGTGGTTCGCCATCCAGCCACAGCAGATCGACGGCGACGAAGGCGGTGGGCGACGACGCTGAGAGGGCGAGGCGTCGGATGCGAGCGGCTTCCTGTGCGTCGGCGCGATCCGGGTTGCGCACACCCATCAGCAGCTGTCGGCCCATCTGCCCCGCGGTTTGAATGGCGTCGAGGCCCATGCCGGATTCCGCGCCGGAGGTGTCACGGAGGGGTGCAGGGAGCAGGTACCCGTCGAGCACCAGCTCGTCCGCGAGGACCGCGTCACGCAGGGCGTCTCGGAGGAGGTCATGGCCATCGATGGGCTCGCCCTGTTCGTCGCGGATCGCAATATCGGATCCGGTCGCATGGATGAGTACCCGGTGACCGCCCCACAGCGGTTCCCAGATGCCGTCCCGGACGCTCCGAAAGCTCGTGCGAGTGCCGTACGGCATCGGCGTGAGATCCGCCGGGCGAACGACCGCTTGGGTAGGCATGCAATCATCGTACCGCTCGCTGGGTCGCGGCGGCGCGCACCCAACGGTCGCCACCAGGCCCACGGCGAGATTGCCGTTCCGTGGCCGGGACTCCCGTCTATGATCCGGCACAGGCGCGGGTGTCACCAGAAGTCGCCACGCGCTGCGCATCCTGGCCTGTTCAGGGCCACGCGCCCCGATTGGCCCAACGATCCGGGAGATAGCCGATGCAGCGCCTCGCCGCACTCACCCCGTCCGGTCAGGCTCGCGTCCCCGCGGCTTGGGCGATGTACGACTTCGCGAATACGATCTTCAGCTTCGCTGTCGTGTCCGGCGCCATCGGCCTGTGGCTCACC
>JANMNF010000206.1:0-8718 GCA_031373765.1 Chloroflexota bacterium | reverse complement strand
GTGGCGGGCGGCGTGGCGGGCGGCGTGGCGCGCGGCTGGGCGCGGGCGCGGGCGCGGGCGCGGGCGCGGGCGCTAGCATCCTGCCACTTCGACACCCCCGGTCGCCAAGGCAATCATCGGCGGGTCTCTGCGGTCGTTCGCCGGGCTCAAGGCCCGCGATTCGTGCTCAGTTCGACTGAACATCGCCCGGGCGATCGCCAGATCCGGCGCAATCGGGTCTGGTTGGGTGCCCCACCGTCCCCCGGTGTCGAACTGGCAGGAAAGTCGCGGCGAAGTCGCGGCGAAGTCGCGGCGAGCGGCGGCGAGCGGCGGCGAGCGGCGGCGAGGTCGCGTCGCGTCTATCGGCCCCGCGACACGGCCCCGCGCGGCAGGCCCGCGGCGGCGGCTGCCGCCGCACCGGCCCCGCGCGTCGCAGCTATCGGCCCGGCACGAACCCCAGCAGTTCCTGTTCGAGCGCCCGCATCGCGGCTTCTTCGACTGGCTCGGCGTGGTCCCAGCCACAGATGTGCAGCGTTCCGTGAGTCAGGAGCAGCCGAAGCTCGTGCTCGGTCGACCACGTCACATCGCCCGTCTGGCCGCCCCGGCCGTCCGCCGCCTGGGCAGCAGCTCGCTCCACGGACACGGCGATGTCGCCCAGCTCGAGGCGGGAGCCCGGCGGAAGCACGAACTCGTGGCCAGCGCTAGCACGCGTACCGGCGGCATCGGCAAGAGTCGGGCCTCGGCCTGGGTGAGGCGGAAACGCCTCCGGCGGCAACAACGGGAATGACAGGACGTCCGTCGGTCCCTCGTGACCGAGATGGGTCACGTTGAGGTCAGCCAGCTCCTCGTCGTCGGTCAGGATCACCGAAAGTGACGCTCCCGGCGGAGCACCCGCCGCGCTCAGGGTGGCGGCTACGACCCGGGCGATCTCGATACGCGGAAGGGACTTCGGGACCTTCTCGCGAATGGTCACGTGGATGCGCCACCCGTCGACGATGTTTGCTCGGGTCACCCGATGCCCGTGGGCGGCTTCCTCGAGCCGTCTCCCGGATCCGCGTCTCCCGGATCCGCGTCTTCCGGATCCGCGTCCGAGCGTGCCCCAGCTGCGCCGCCCACTGGCCCGCGCAGCCCAGTGCCAGCGCCGGCACTGCCGGCAGCGCCCGAGCCGGCACCGTGAGCCGCGGCATCCGAAACCCCGATCCCGGCAGCCGTCCGACCGTCACGTGATCGACGGGACGCGGGCCCGGCCCCAGCGTTTGACCCGCCGCCCGCCGCCGCACGCCGAGCTTCGAGTTCGACGATCTTGCTCTGCGGGTATGCGACGCGTTGGTGATACATCCCGAGCAGCTGCTGGACGAACGCCTCCTCGATCAGATCGAGGTCCCGGAACGTGAGGTCGCACTCGTCGAACTGCCCATCGGATGTTCGGTCCGCCATGATCCGGGCGACCATGCCGCGGATCGCCGGTTCGTCACGTGACGTGAGGGATCGAACGGACGCTTCGACGCCGTCGGCGAGCATGATGAGGGCGGCTTCCCGGGATTGCGGCTTCGGGCCGGAGTGGCGATACCGTCGAACGTCGACTGCCTCCGCCGCGTGACGGCCCGCCTCGGTGCTAAGGCCGCCGTAGGGTTCCGCCGCGGCTTCACGAGCCTTGGCGTGGAAGAAGCTGATCATCGCGGTCCCATGGTGCTGCGGGATGAACGCGATGAGCGCCTTGGGCAGCCGCGCCTCGTAGGCGATATCGATACCGTCCGCCACGTGCGCCTTGAGGAGCTGGGACGATTCCTCGGGCGAAAGCTGGTCGTGAAGGTTCTCGCCGCCCCCTTGGTTCTCGATGAACCCGACCGGGTTCGCGAGCTTGCCGATGTCGTGGTAGTACGCCGCCACGCGCGTGAGGAGCGGATCGGCACCAATGGCCTCGGCCGCGCGCTCGGCGAGGTTCCCGACCATCAGCGAGTGGTGATACGTGCCCGGTGTCTCGATGAGCAGGCGACGGAGCAGCGGCTGTGATGGGTTGGCGAGCTCAAGCAGCTGGAAGACGGTGAGGATCCCGAAGACGTTGCCGAGCACGGCGAAGGTACCGACGGCCGCAACGGCGGCGCCGCCTGCACTCAGCGCCGAGGCAGCGACGAGCTGGACGATGCCGGTGAGGTCACGCTCGCCGAGGAGCGAGAAAGCCGTGACGACGAGCGCCTGAGCCACGAAGGCGATGATCCCGGCCTGCAGGAACATCTGGAACCGATCGCCACGACGGACGCCGAGGACTCCGGCCAGGCCGCCGAAGAACACATAGGTGGCGAGTTCGAGCGAAGGTCCGTTAACGGCGCCGGCGACGATCGCGATGAGCGCGCTCAACACGATCGCAACCTCCGCGTCGAGCAGCACCGCGACGAGAATCGGGATGGCTGCGAGCGGCAGGACGAACGGCAGAGCGGCGCGACCCGCGGTCAGCTGCACGACGAATGTCGAGGACAACAGCAACATGCTGATCAGGATCAAGACGTTGTTGCGGTGCCAGAAATCGCGCCGGAAGCGCCAGATCCAGCCGAGGAGCAACGTCACGAGGAGCGCACTGAGGACGAACCATCCGGCAAGCGCGGGCACATCGGTGGTGGTCTTGTCCAGACCGAAAGCAGCGAGGACGAGCGCGTCTGCCTCGCTCAACTTGGTTCCGCCGCGGACGAGGATCTCGCCCTGGAGGTAGGTCTCGGTCACCGGTACGACGGCGGCGGCCTGTCGATCCCGCTCCTGCTGGGTGAGTTCGGAACTGAATGAACTGTTGGGAACCACGAGCGGCGAGATCAAATCAGCGGCGAACGCGCGCTCGGCCTCGGACAGATCGCCGGCCATCTGCTCGGACAGGCGGGCCTGGACGATTGCAACTTCGGTGTCGCGGAGCTCGGTTCGTTCCGTGCTGTCGAGGACACGCGCCGCTTCGGTTCGGATGGAAATCCAGCGAGACGCTTCCATCGTGAGGACGAAGTCGGACGACGGAGCGGGTAGGTCGCTCGCAACGCGATCGAGGATGAGCTTGCGCTGAACATCGGTGGTGGCTGGGTCGAAGGCCGTGTCGAGCAGGCGCACGGCGCTCAAGAAGGCTTCGCCCTGGGCGGCCGCGATGGTGATTGCCCGCTCGCTGGTGAAGTCGTACTGGGGCGGAACCGCATCCGCCGCGGCCTTCCGCGCGGCGGCGGTGAGGGTCTGGCTCTCGTAGGTCATCGCGCGCGGAGCGACGATGTCCGCGGGTACGAGGTCCCCGACCTGGACATTGACGCGAGCCGGCGAGAAGTCCGCGCCGAGGATGATGGTCATGGCCACGATCAGGCCGATGGCTGCGACTGCCAGCCGACCGGCCTCGCGCCGCGTCAGGCGAACTGCCGCGTTGGCCCGATGAGCAAGCATCGTCAGCTCTGCCCGGATCCCTGGGATGTACCGGCGTGGTCGGCGCCGTCGTGCTTCGCGAGGTCCAAGGCGGCCAAAGCGCTCGCAACCAGGCCACTCAGCACGCGCCCGTCTGCCCGTCCCCTGGTCCGGGGACTGAGCCAGCCCATGACCTTGCCCATGTCCCGAGGCGAGCTGGCAGCCGTTGCGGCCACGGCCTCGCTGACGAGCGCCGCAAGTTCGTCCTCGGAGAGCGCCTGGGGCAGGAACTCGGCCAGGATCGCGATCTCGGCGACTTCCTTGGCGGCGAGATCAGGGCGGCCGCCCTTTTCGAACGCGTCGATGCTCTCGCGGCGCATCTTGACCTCCTTGGCCAGGATGACCGCGACCTCGTCTTCAGCGTAGGCGCGACGATCGCGCTTCTCTGCGTTGTAAATGGAGTTCTCGGCCAGCCGCAGGGTATCGCGACGCAGGGCGTCACCAGACCGCATGGCGGCGGTCGTCTCGGCGCGGAGCCGATCTCGAAGAGTCACCGGAAATGGCACCTCGGGCGGAACACCCTCGGGCTTTCGATGGGCGCGGACGGGGTCGTCGGTGCGGTGGGCCTCGGCGTAGCCGGTTGAACCGGGGTCAGCCATGGCGCTCGCTCGGACGGCTGGCCGTCCGGCCGATCAGCCCTGCGGCGTTCGGGCGTTCTTCTTTCGCTTTGCTTCCTTGCGCTTGCGCTTCACGCTCGGCTTCTCGTAATGCTCGCGACGGCGAGCCTCAGCGAGGATGCCTGACTGCTGGATCTTCTTGTTGAAGCGGCGCAGGGCGCTCTCGAACGTCTCGTTCTCGCCCACTCGGACTTCTGCCAATCCGGATTCACCCCCTCGGGTTGATCGGTGCGTGTTCGCGGTCACGGTGTCGAAACCCAACAACACTCGTCGCGTGCTCACGGGAAGGATGCAAATCGCACCACCCGCTGGAGCCGCCGGAGTGTCGCACAGGCCGTCCGGGGGGTCAAACGCTCCCGCCCGGCAAATCCGGCTCAGGCCGGCAGACGCCCGCCGAGCACGAACAACCACCAGGCGTCGGCGATCGCGACGACGGCCCAGAAGCCGATGATGAGCGTCGGGCGCCGCAGGAAGCACTTCGTCCAGGACACGCCGAGGGACATCGACTTGACGTAGAGCCCGATCGCGATCAACGCCACCGCCAGCACGAACACGGCCGGCGAGACGACCCAGGCAATCAGCCCGACGGTGCCCATGCGGCAGAAGGTGAACGCGAGGTTCTCGTATTTTTCGGGCCGGGAGCGCGGCGGTCGGATGTAGGACTGCGGCCCGACAGGATCAATTCGACGCGGGCCTGCGGCACTGGACCCAGGCGTCGTACCCGCCCCGGCGGTCATGACGGCAACCCCGCAACTCTCGGTCGGACCTCGTCGAGGCGAATCAGCTCTCGAGCCGGGACCATGCCGGCCGATGTGTGGCGCCGAAGCCCACCGAACAGCTGGCGGGCGCAGAACGGAACACGCACCGGGTTCTCCTCTCCGTTCGTGGAGCCAACGTGAACGCAGCACTGCTGAAGCCGCTCGATGTTGAGCGTCCAGGCATCCATGAACGTCTTGATTGAGATGCGCTTGACTCGCAGCGCGATGTCCTCGACAGCACCCTCCTTGTCGAACACCCACTTCCCGAGCGTCTTCACGAACCCGGTCACGCCGAGATCGCACGCCTCGCAGATCCGAAGGAGGTGATCGACCATCTCCGGCCGCGACACGAGCGTCGTCTCGGACATCATCCCGACAAGGGCCGTCCACATCGCATCGTCGGGTGCAATGCGATTCGAGACAAGACCGAGGTACTGCTTCAACTGGTCGATGCCGAGCATCCGTGGCAGGGACCGCCAGTCGCCACTGTCTCCCTTGACGAAATAGGTCAGGGACGAGCAATCCGGATGCGAACAAGGCAGCGCGATGAAGTCGTCCGGCGCGACCCGACCCCCGGTCTGCGCCCCGAGCCCGAGGAGCGTGCCCGTCGTCGTGGCACGCCGCATCCGATCGATCTCGTTCGAACGCCCGGATCCGAAGACCGGCTGGAACGCGACACCCGCGATGAAATCGGTCGCGAGGGCGTACTCGGCGATCGCCCCGACTTCCCGGTCGTTCACGCCTTCAGCGACGGCAACGGCGAGCGTCGTGAACACGTGCCGGTCGGCGAGGCGCCGGAGTGCCTCAGCCTTGATGCCGCGCAGGTCCTCGCCACGATGGTAGAGGTGGGAACCGAGCTCGAACCCATCGAACTGGAGGTAGACCTCGAGGCGCCCGCGGAGTTTGCCGAGGGCGTCAGCAAAGGCGGCATCTTTCGCGATCCGGATGCCGTTCGTGTTGAGAATTACGCGAACGACGTTCCGTTCCGTCGCGGCCGCGATGATCTCGAGGATCTCCGGATGGACCGTCGGTTCGCCACCGGAGAGCATCAGCACGTCGACCCGCCCGCCCTCTCGGACGATGGCAGCTTCGAGCGATCGAATGATGTGCGGCAGGCGCGCGAACTTCCCGATGCCGGGCGCCGCACCAGCGAAGCAGGTTGGGCATTCGAGGTTGCAGTTCTCAGTCACATCGATCAACAGGACGCACGAGTGCTGGGTCTGGAGATCGCCGAGGCCATCCATGTAGCCCATCGGGATCGGCCGGGCATTGCCGACGGTGTCCGGGATGATCTCGCGTGTCGGCGTGCGCCACTGCTGGAGGTATTCCCAGAGAGCGTGGTCCTCCTCGTACAGGCTCGTCAACGTGCCGTGCTCACGTCGGCAGGTACGTCGCAGGTAGACCTTCCCATCCATCGCCACGAGATTGCCCTGCAGGATGTCCGTCTCGTAGTCGATCTCCCGATCGGGGTCCTCGGTGAAGCATTGACCGCAGACGGTCAGCACCATGCGGAGCGGCGTGTAGGGCCGGAGGTCGAGCATGGCAGGTCCCTACGCGGACGCGTTCAAAGGGCGCGTCGGCCTCACAGCAGTCGCCCGTTCGTGGGCAGGCCGGTTGCAAGACAAAGGCCCGTGAGGGCAGCCCACAGGGTCACGGGCACGATCAGGAGAACGACGAAAGCGCGCAATGTCTCGCCTCCACCGACCCGCCTTGACCTCATCCAGACGCTCCCGAAGAAGTAGGCCGTGCCGAGGGTTGCCCCGAGGATGGGGATGCCGATCGCCGCCCCGGCGGCGACGTTCAGGATCATTCCGATGGACAGCGCGAGGAATCCACCGACGTAGAGCAACCGGACGATGCGACGGGCGCGAGCCTTCGTAGGCGCGCTCCGTTCCGCCTCGCGGACCCTGCCCAGGGCTGCGTCGACGGTCGACACCTCCCAGCCACTGGCGACCGCGGCAGTCCGAAGCGCGTCCTCGGTGAACTTCGATCGATTGGCTGCCAGATAGGCCTCGAGACCTTTTGTGCCGAACTTCGAGAATTCGGGCGAGCGCGGTGTGTCGATACCGGCTGGCGGCGCTTCATCACTCATGGCGCGTAGTCCTCCTTTCCGCTTCGGTTGATAGACGCCTGTCGCATCCTCGTGTCACGGACTTCAATGGGCTGGGTCCGAGTACATTGCCGGCGGTGCGGGAGCGACGGGCACGGACCAAGCGTTCCGTCGCATCTCGCGGCCGAAGTGCACCGCGAGAACCAGCACCATCGGGATGAGGACCCACTGCGGCGCGGTCAGACCGAGTGCCTGGGGCGGGCTCGTCCGGAGGTATTCCACGAGGAAGCGGAAAATGCCGGCCCCGAGCAGGTACAGCTTCAGCGTGTCGCCCGGGACCGGCACCCTCCTCCGGAATCGCCAGATCAGGGCCGCCGCGATCAGGTTGAACGCGATCTCGTAGATCATCGTCGGGTGCATCGGGCCGAGGCACCCTGGGCAACTGTTGAAGGCGGCCGCGGCCTGCGGGCTGACCGTCATGCCCCAAGGGAGTGTTGTCGGCGTTCCGAGCGGCAACTCGGTCAGGAAACAGCCAACCCGGCCGATAGCGGTCGCGATCGGGATCGCGAGCGCGTAGTTGTCGCCGGTTGAGCGGCGATAGCCGAAGGCACGCTTCGCCAGCACGATTCCGAGGTAGCCGCCGGCCACAGCGCCGATGATCGACTTTCCGCTCCGCTCGATGGCCTCGGTCAAGGGTATGGTCGAGAACGCGGCGATGACTTCCGGCCGCTCCCAGATCGTGATCAGGCGCGCCCCGATAACGGCGCCGACTAGCGCGGTCATCGAAATCCAGACGATCGTCGAGTCCAGCCAGCCCCTGCGACGCAGCTCGCGGTAGTAGATCGCGAACCCGATCGCGATCCCGAGCAGACTGAAGAAATCGTGCGTTCCGATTTCGATTGGACCGACGCGTGCCAGGACAGGCCACACGGATCGACTCCATCGCGGGGTGGTTGCCGCGACGGTACTCCGATTGCCGGCTCGCCGGAAGTGGCAGATCCGCCGCCAAGCGGACCGACTCAGTTCGGAACGGGGACCTCGAAGCCCAGTCCGGCGAGCGCCGTGGCGATGCCCGAGGCGCTGTCCGGGTCAGGAACATCCTCCGTCGAGTAGGCATAGAAGACCACGGTCGAACCGACGACCCGCAGCGTGAACTGCGTCTGCGGCGGGAATTGGACGCGTCCGACGCCGCTCGAAACGTAGCCAGCCTGCTCCTGGGCGGCAACTGTCGCGGCGCCCGTGTCCCGAAATTCGTAGATCAGGATCCGGCCATGGTCCGGATCGGAAGGCACGATCACGCGGACCACGAGGCGCGGCGCGACGGCAACCCGTGGCGCCTCGGCCGGACGATAGGCCGTCACCACGTCCTCGAGCTGGAGCCCCTGCGCGCCGAGGGCTTCGGCGAGCGTTGCGCGAGTCGACGCAGCGGCGGGACCTGCCGGAGCGGTCGTGGCGCCGATCGGCGGGAAGGTCGGGGCGCCGGGCGCGGCCACTCGGCCCGATGCGAGTGCCACGATCAGGAGCAGCGCGACGACCGCCGCCACGGTGATGACCAATGCCTTCCGATTGGCCGACGGACGATCGTCCGCGGCATCGTCGGACGCGGCCGGATCTGATTCAGGCCCCTGGTCGCCAGCCCTCGCCCGCGGGGCGGTCTGGGCGGGCGGGACATTCCGGGGGTCCTCCGTTTCCGCGCGTTCCGGTGACCCGCGATTACGACGCGGCGGCTCGGCATCCTGGGGGGGCCGGGGCGGCCACTGATCGCTCATCCGGGCGGCCATTCAAACGGTCGGCCACCCATGAGGTGGAAATGGAGATGGTCTACGGATTGCCCGCCCCACGTCCCGACGTTCGTGGTGATCCGGTAACCCTGCTCGGCGATCCCTTCGGC
>JANMNF010000179.1:0-7673 GCA_031373765.1 Chloroflexota bacterium | reverse complement strand
TGACCCGATTGGGGCGGTCCTTCACGGGGCTCCGCAAGCGTGAGCTCGACGACATCCTGTCGAGCGATCTTGAGCTCGGCACGAAGCGCTCACGCGCGGCGATCCTGCTCATGCTCGCACTGCCGGGCTCGGCCTACCTGTATCAGGGCGAGGAACTCGGGCTGTGGGAGGTGGACGATCTCCCGGAATCCGCGCTCCAGGACCCGATCTGGAAGCGTTCCGGCCATCTGCTGCGCAGCCGGGATGGCTGCCGGGTGCCCCTTCCGTGGTCGGGCTCCGCCGGCCCGTTCGGCTACGGTCCCAAGGGCGCCGTGGCCTGGCTCCCCCAACCGGCAGCGTGGCAATCCTTCACCGTCGAGGCCGAGATGGCCGACCCCGAATCAATGCTCCACTTGTATCGTGCGGCGCTCGAGATTCGAAGCCGACTCCCGGGCTTTCGAGGCGATGGACTGGAGTGGCTGGCAAGCCCACCGGAAACGCTTCGATTTCGTCGCGGGGACGGCATCGAATGCGCCGTGAATCTCTCCGCCGATGCGTTGCCGCTTCCTTCCGGCGCCGAGCTCTTGGTCTCGACATCCGGCGACAGCTCAACCCTGCAACGCGACACGGCGGCCTGGTACCTGGCTCGAACCGAGGCCTAGACTCGAACCTCGAGCAGATCCAGGATCGCGCCGCGGATGGCCTCGCCGAAGGCGGGCAGCTCGGCCTTGACCACTCGCGAGAACCGTTCCCCATACCCGAACCATCTTCCACCGATTCCGACGAACAACCCCTGGGGCATCGCCCCACATACGGCCTCCGCGATCAGGAACGTCTCCTCGACGGACAGCGCACGAGCCGAACGCAACGTCAGCCCATCGGTCGGGTTCGCCAGATCAGCCAGCGTGACCTGGATCAGCGATCCAGGCTCGATCCCATCGACCGTGTCCACCACCAGGCAGGCTTCGCCTGCGGTGACCGAAACGAGATCGGATACCTGCAGCTCCGAGCACCGACGTACCTCGATCCTCGAACGAACGACTTCGGGCAGTGTCGGGAGCATTCGCGAGATGGCCGCCAGCGCGGCGCCGTCGTCACCTCGATCCGAAGCACCGCACACGAGGATTCGCAGTTCCGCCGGACGAGCCGTCATGCAGCCGTGCCCCGGCGGGGGCTTCGGTTGGCCGCCCGCAGCGGACCGAGCGTGCGCGCATGGGTGTGAGCGTTCGTGCCAGGGTCGGACATCGTGACCTCCACCCCGACGGTACTGCGCGAGGTCGTCCGGCCCTTAGCGCCATGAGGCCCGATCGCCGGGGACACCAGGCCTCCCGACACCGGGACCTGCACCCCAGAGTCACCTCGAACTCGGGACCTTCGGCCCTATCGTGATGCTCCGTCCCATCCAAGAATGCAGGTGCGGTGGATATCGGAGGGGACGCCCGGTGTCCACCCTTTCCATTCTCACCGAGCTCTCAGGAACGTCTCATCAAGTTGGGCGATGATGCTGTCTGCACGATCGTTCGCTCCTGAGAGGACCCGATGACGCGTCCGCGACTCCCCCTCGTGATTGCCGGCGGCGTTGCCGTCCTGGCGATCGGGGGTTTCCTCGTCTTCCAGCAGTTCCTGGCCGGCGATTCCGTACCCGCGCTGTCCTTCGCGCCGACCACGCCGGGCGCCTCGGCCACAACCGAGCCTTCAGTCGGTGCCGGAGCCCCGTCCGCCCCGTTCGACGCGACGCCCGAAGGCATTGCCGGGACCTGGAGCGTGGGCGCCGGCAGTCTCGTTGGCTATCGCGTCCGCGAGCAGCTCGGTGGGGTTACCGCCCTGACGGATGCGGTGGGACGCACCAGCGCGGTCACCGGCAACGCGGTCATCGAGCCTGATGGCACGGGCGTCCGCGTGTCGGCCGCCGCGTTCGAGGCCGACCTGACCCAGCTCCAGAGCGATGACGGTCGGCGCGACAATCGGATCAGGTCGATGGGCGTGGAGTCCGATCGGTTTCCGACGGCAACCTTCGCCCTGACCGCGCCGGTTTCGGTTGGCGCCAACGCCCTGACCGGTACGACCGTGGATGTCTCACTCGTCGGCGATCTGACCATCCACGGCGTGACAAAGTCAGTGACGATCAGTGGTCAGGCGCGCCTCAACGGTGATCGCATCGAGATCGTGGCGGCCCTCACGTTCCCGTTCTCGGACTTCGGGATGACACCGCCGTCGGTGGGCAACTTCGTCCAGGTCCAGAACGACGCGACCCTCGAGATCCTCCTGTCCCTCGCGAAATCAGGGGCGTAGGCAGGGTTCAACGGCCGGCGCCCGGGTCCGATCCGGTGCCCTCGCGACATCCGGCGCCTAGACCAGGTTGAGCCGCCGGGCATCGACCCGAAGGCCTTCGCGGAAGGCCGGATCTGCGATCGAGATGAGGGCCTCGGCCCGTTCGTGGAGCGAGCGGCCCCACAACTCTGCGACGCCCCACTCGGTGACAATCGTCCGGGCGTGAGCGCGCGTCGTCACGACGCCAGCACCCTCCTTGATCGCGGCCACGACCCGCGACGCTGAGCCGCGTGCGGCGGTCGAGGGCAGGGCGATGATCGCGCGGCCTTCACTCGCCAGCGTGGCGCCACGAACGAAGTCCATCTGGCCGCCGACGCCTGAGTACATGCGGTGGCCGATGCTGTCGGCCACGACCTGACCGGTCAGGTCAACTTCGATTGCCGAGTTGATGGCGGTCATCCGGCTGAACGAGCGAATCACGTGCGTATCGTTGGTGAAATCGACCGGCCGCATCTCGACCATCGGGTTATCGCGGACGAAGTCGTAGACGCGCTTCGATCCCATCAGGAACGCCGCGACGATCTTCCCGCGGTTGCGCTCCTTGCGACTTCCGTTGATGACCCCGCGTTCGACAAGATCGACGACGACATCGGTGAACATCTCTGTGTGGACCCCGAGATCCCGCTTGTCCACGAGGGCCGCGCCGACGGCCGACGGAATGGCGCCGATCCCCATCTGGATCGTCGCTCCGTCCGGAACGAGATCGGCCACGAACTGCCCGATCCGGCGCTCGATCTCACTCGATTCACCGACCAGGTGCTCGTACGGCGGCACGTCGCACTCCACGGCGAGATCGATCTGGTCGACGTGGATGAAGCTGTCCCCGAGGGTTCGCGGAACGGCCCGATTGAACTGGACGATCACCGTCTTCGCGGCCCGGATCGCCGCGTGGATCGCCTCGACGCTCGTTCCGAGCGAGCAGAATCCGTGCGCATCCGGGGGTGTCGCATTGACGAATACGGCATCGAGCCGGATGAGGCCGGTCTCGAACAGGCGCGGAACGTCAGACAGGAACGACGGAATGTACTCGGCGCGGCCCTCATTCACCGCGGCTCGGGCATTCGGTCCGATGAACAGGGCGCGGTGCCGGAAATGGGGCGCCATCTCCGGCGCCAGATGCGGACCCGGCCCCTCACAGTGCAGATGAACGACCCGGACATCGCGGAGTTCGGGTGCCCGCGCCACGAGAGCGTCGAGCAGGATGGACGGCGTGGCCGCTGCCCCGTGCAGGTAGATCTGTTCGCCGGACTTGATATTGGCTACGGCTTCTTCGGCAGTGACGATACGCATGGACCGAGCATAGGGCCCGGCGCTGCCATTCCCGGGGTCCGGACGGCACGCATCACGGGGGCCAAAGGTCGGCGAACCGTCGGGCCCGGTCGCTGGGCGGACGGTGCGAACGCGGAGAACGCGGCGGCGGACGAGCTGCTTCGCCAGCGCCTGTAGAGCCTGACATCGGCCAGAAGTTGTCAGATCTGATCCAGGCGGGAGCTCGTCACGGCACGATTCTCAATACCGACTGCGCTCGTGCTCACCGTGCACGGTAGTTCGGCTGCGTTTCTGCCAGCTGGTCAGTCCGGCGGGGTTCTGACAAAGAACACCTGACGAGCTCCCGCCCCAGTCCGAAATGGCAGGAAGGTGGTCGACCCGGGCGAACCGTCGGGCCCTCAGCGGGCGGTTGGTTCGAACGCGGCGAACGCCGCCGAGCCGGGGCGCGGCGCCAACCTCGCTCGCTGGGTCAGCCCGACCCGCGATCGAAGCGATGCTTGGCCACGAAGGCGGCGGCCTGAGCTCGTCGCTCAAGGTTGAGTTTCGAAAGGATCGAGCTCACGTAGTTCTTGACGGTCTTGTCGGACAGGAAGACGTCCGACGCGATCTCCTTGTTCGTCTTGCCCTCCGCCACGAGCAGCAGGATCTTCTGCTCCTGCGACGTCAGCTGAGCGAGTTCATCCGTGTATGTCCCCGTTGCGATGCGGCGGATGCGCTCGAGCACCTTCTCGGTGACGGCTGGATCGAGCAGCGACTCCCCGCGCCCGACAGCCTCGAGCGCCGCGACAAGATCGCGCGCCCGAATCTGCTTGAGCAGGTACCCGGCCGCGCCCGCAACGATCGCCGAGAGAACCGCCTCTTCGTCCGGAAAGGACGTCAGCATCACGACGCGCGTGTCCGGCAATTCTGCCCGGATCTCGCGGCACGCCTCGATCCCCGAGCCGTCCGGCAGGCGCACGTCCATCACGATGATGTCCGGTCGGTGCTTCATCGCCTGCTCGATGGCCTCGGCGACCGTGCCGGCCTCGGCGACGACCTGGAACCCTTCACGCCGTCCAAGCAGCGCAACCAGGCCCTGGCGGACCACTTCATGGTCATCCACCACGAGGAGCCGCAGTTCGCGGGCGGGCTTGGCTTCGGTCATGAGAGGGTTTGCTCCAGATTCAAGAGAGGCACGCTCGCGATGATACGGGTCCCGGCCCCTGGCCGGCTGCGGATCTCGAGCGTCCCTCCCAGCGAAGCGGCGCGTTCCTTCAGATTCGCCAGCCCGAGGTGGCCGGCCCGAGGAGGAGCGTCGGTATCGAATCCGCGCCCCTCGTCATCAACTTCCAGGATGGCATCGGCTCCCTCGGTCCGAAACGACAATGTGACGCGGGCGGCTCCGCTGTGACGGATCGCGTTGCTGAGCGCTTCACGAGCAATCAGAAGGAGCTGACTCGATGCCTCGATCGACAGCCGGTCATCGATTCCGGCGCCGCCGAGGTCATGCTCCACGACCATGCGTCCTCCCGAGGTGAGTAGCAGTTCATCGGTCAGGCCGGCCAATCGAGAACTGAACGCGATATCCACGGTATCGGTCCCGAGGTCCATGATGAACGATCGGATCTCGCCGATCGACGTATTCAATCGGTCGATGGCCCGATCGACGCGCGCGACGGCGTCAGCGGGATCGTCGGCCATGAGATCAGGCACGTCCTCGAGGGACAGCGCCACGGCATACAAGCCCTGGATGATCCCGTCGTGCAGGTCGCGGCTGATTCGCAGCCGTTCATCCAATACCGCGAGCTGCTGGACACGCCCGTGAAGCCGGGCGTTCTGGATCGCAATCTCGGCATGGAGGGCGAACATCTCCACGAGCCGCTGATCCCGCTCGCTGAACGAGTCCGCACCCTGCTTGTCGGTCAGGTAGAAGTTGCCGATGGGAGCACCACCGGTCCGGACCGGTACACCCAGGAAGGAATGCATTGGGGGGTGATTGGGCGGAAAGCCGGAGCCCGCGGGATGGCCCGCGATGTCCGGGATTCGATAGGGCATCGCTTCGCGGATGATGAGTCCGAGCAGACCCCGTCCCCGCGGCGGCGGACCGATCGCGGCACGCTCATCGGCGGTGATGCCGCTCGTGATGAACCGCTCGATGCCACCACGGCCATCGACGATTCCGAGCGCGGCGTATCTCGCGTGGACGAGCTCCCGGACGCTGTCGACGATCAGCTGCAGGACGCGATCGAGGTCCAGCTCGCCGGCGATCGCCCGAGTCCCGACCTCGAGAGCATCGATGGCCGCCAGGAGGTCCGTATCAGCTTCGGATAGTTCGGACGGCAACCGGCGGGACACGGGTTCAGACACCGTGTGAGCCTAGCAGTCCGAAGCGTCATCAGCCGGAGCTTCAGGGCGCAGAACCAGCCCTTGCGCGTGGCCGTGGCCCTGAAACGCAGGACCACCGGCCCATCGCTAACGGGCCAGGTGTCACTACCGAGTCCGTGCCTCGCTCCCCAACATGCATCCATGCGTACCGATGTCGTCCCCGCTCCCGCCCAGTCCTCCCCTGCCCTGAGCCGCCGCGGATTCCTGCGTGCGGCCACCATTACCGGCGGTGGCCTCGTGGCCGCCGTCGTCGCTGCCTGCGCTCCATCGAACCAGGCGGCGGCATGGACCTACGGCCCGTCCACACCCCCGGCTGGCTCCGGACCTACGCCCGCTGCTCCGACCACCGTACCCAGTTCGGATCCGGGCCATGTGATGCCGAGCGGATCGCCGGAATTCGCTGGCCACGACGCCAATGCGCTCGATGCCGTGCAGCGGTTCCTCGGCGGCGAGTCGACCGAGGTCGAAGGACTCGGCAATCAGCCATACGGGGACCCGGTCATCGATGGTGGCGTCAAGGTCTTCAACCTGACGATCGACGAGATCCAGCACCGGATCGACGCCAAGAAGGCGCCGCTCAATGGCCTGGGGTTCAACGGGACCTGGCCCGGGCCGCGGATCGATGTCATCGAGGGTGACCGCATTCGCGCGGTATTCAAGAACAACATGCGCGAGTCGACCGGTATCCACTTCCACGGGCAGCGGGTGCCGAACAACATGGACGGGGTTCCGCACATCACCCAGGACCCGATCCTGCCCGGCGACTCATTTGCCTACGAGTTCACCGCCGATCCGATCGGGTCCCACATGTACCACTCGCACCACAACGCGACCGATCAGGTCGGGCGTGGGCTCCTCGGGGCATTCATCGTCCATCCCAGGGACGCCGCGATGCGCGCAGAGCGTCGGTACGGGGTCAGCCAGGACATCGTCTGGATCAGCAACGATTCCCTCGGCGGCTTCACGATCAATGGTCGCGGGTTCCCGGCGACGGAGCCCATCGTGGCCAAACTCGGCGACAAGATCCTGATCCGGTTCATGAACGAAGGCAACATGATGCATCCATGGCACCTCCATGGGGTGCCGATGCAGGTCGTGGCCCGGGACGGCCATGACCTCGGAACTGCCGCCTTCAAGTGCGACACCCTCGGCGTGAATCCCGGCGAACGCTGGGACGTGGTCATTCACTGCACCGAGCCTGGTGCGTGGGCGTTCCATTGCCACATCCTCCAGCACGCCGAAGGCAGCGACGGGATGTTCGGAATGGTCACGGCCCTCGTGGTTCAGGATCCCGCGGCGGCATCGATCCAGAAGGCAACCGGGACCACGGCCGTCCTCGCGGCTGCGAATGCCGCGGGATCGACTGCACTGACGTGCAAGATCCCGACGACCTGACCGGCATGGCCCTTCCGGCACCGGATCCGCTCCACGTCCCCGGCCTCAAGCGCATCCTGCTGGCCACCGACCTGTCGCCCGCGTCCGAGGATGCGAGCCGTCAGGCACTCGACCTGGCCCGCGGGCTGAAGGCCGAGCTACTGATTGTTTCCGTGATCGACCCGCGCTCCCTGCGCCTGCCTGGCGGTCGCTTCGGGATTCGAGTCGATCAGGTTCGGACCGGACGCGAAGCCGCAGCCCAGGATCTCGTCTCGCGGGGACGGGCCGCCGGCGTGCGCGTCACCTTCCTCATCTGGGAAGGCGAGCCGGGTGAATCCATCGTCGATGCCGCCACG
>JANMNF010000158.1:0-24331 GCA_031373765.1 Chloroflexota bacterium | reverse complement strand
TTTGCCTTCGAGGTCCGGGCCCATCCCGTTGAGTTCCTGTCCCTGTCCGGCGCCCGCGGTGCCCAGGTGCGGGCCTCGGTGCACTCGTTCGGGCCGGTCCTGCTCGGCAAGGTCCTCGACCTCAATCCGACCCAGACCTCGATCCTCGCGCTGATCTTCAAGTACTGCGACGACAATGACCTCGCCCTGCTCAACCTCGACGACCTCGTGACGACGTTGAAGTTCCTGTCGTCGGACGAGGGCAAGCCGATCCTGGCCGACTACGGCGGCATGTCCGCGGCCAGCGTCGGCGTGCTGCTTCGCTCGATCGTCGTCCTCCAGCAGGCCGGCGCCGACATCTTCTTCGGCGAACCGGAGTTCGACGTCCGGGACCTGCTTCGGACGACGCCCGACGGGCGCGGCGTGGTGTCCCTCCTCGAGCTCAACGACGTGATGACGCAGCCGCGGCTGTTCTCGACGTTCATGCTCTGGATGCTCGCCCAGCTGTACGAGATCCTGCCCGAGGTCGGCGACCTCCCCAAGCCGAAGTTGTGCTTCTTCTTCGACGAGGCGCACCTCCTCTTCCACGATGCGTCCGACGCCCTGATGGAGCAGATCGAGCGAACCGCGCGCCTCATTCGATCGAAAGGCGTCGGCGTGTATTTCGTGACGCAGGCCCCGACCGACGTCCCGGCCTCGGTCCTTTCGCAGCTGGGCAACCGGGTCCAGCATGCCCTCCGTGCGTTCACGCCGGATGACGCCGACGCGCTCCGCAAGACCGCGCGGACCTTCCCGATGACCGACTTCTACGATGTCGAGCGAACCATTACGTCCCTCGGAACCGGAGAAGCGCTGGTCACGGCGCTATCGCCCAAGGGCATTCCCACCGCGCTGGCCGCGACCCGATTGGTCCCGCCGGATTCACTGATGGCGGCGATCGACGACAACACGTTCCGGACGATCACGGCCGGCAGCCTGCTGTCCACGAAGTACGGCGAGACGATCGATCCAATCAGCGCCCACGAGATCATCACGGGCCGGCTCGGGGCCGCGCGCCAGGCCGCAGAGGCCGCGGCCGCTTCAGCGGCGGCCGCCGCCGGGGTCCCGGCATCGACGGCGGCCGGTGGCGGCATGATGACGCCGGCCCAGCAGCGCAAGGCCATCGATCAGCAGGCTCGCGAGATCGCCCGTGCGCAGCGTGACGCCGAGCGGGCCCAGGCCGCCCAGCGGAAGGCCGATGCGGCAGCCGCCCGCCAGCGCGATCGCATGGTCAACACAGGCGTCAGGACCGCCGGCAAGGTCCTCACCTCGAAGGCCGGCCAGAACTTCATTCGCGGTGTCTTCGGGACCCTCTTCGGCGGCGGCAAGTAGCCGGACGCCAAGGGAGGAGGAAATGAGTGCGTCGACAGCGTTTCCGATTGGTTGTGCTCGCGTTTGCAGTTGCCGCATGCACCCCCGCGCTGACCCCGGGACCGAAGTCGACGGCTGGCCCGGTCGTCATCCGTACGCAGGAACAGTCCGACGCGAGCGCTAGCTGTGCGCCGGGGCATGTCGAAGGCAATCTGACCGTCTCTGAGCTATGGGGCCTCGGGCTGATCGACACGACCGGCAAGCAGATTGAGGTCATCTGGCCATACGGCTTCGCTGGCAGTCCGTCAATCGGCGGCGCGCTCCTCGTCAAAGATACTGACGTTGCGGTCGCTCGAACCGGAGACATGCTCGAAATCGGCGGCGAGTTTGGGGCTGATGGGGCGTGGCTGGCGTGCGGGGAGATCCGCCGGATCGGCCCCTAGTCGGTCCCCGAGGCCGACCGGGCCAGTGGATCGCGGACGCCAAGCGATGTTGACCGTTCGACGCTGTCGGCGGAAGATCGATATCCAGGAGCGCACCAGAGGGCCCAATCTGTGAGCGGTTTCAAGGTCAAACGGTGGCTCGAGTACGTGGCCGTTCTCGCCGTGCTCGTAGGCTTCGCGAACTTCTTTTGGTTCTTCGCCGAAAGCGTCACGCGGTTTGGTTCCGGTGACGCTTTGGCCAATGGCAGCATCGTCGCGGGGCACTACTACATCTACGAGAAGGCCCACGGCGCCCTCGTCGAGGTCAGTCGGGCCGACTGGACATGGAGCCGGTTCCACGCGGCGAGCGTCTGGTTCCTCACGTTCCCGCTGACCATCGCCAGCATGCTCTATCTCAATTGGTCGCCCGATCGGCGCGCGCGATTCCGCGACCCCTTTTCTCGGTCACGAATAACGCCCGCCAGCAGCGACCACGCGATCGGCGAACAGGGCGCTCGGCCGGATGCTTTGATCACGGTGGCGAGCCTCTTCGGTCTTGCGTTCAACCTGGCGATGGTCGGCTTGGGGTTCGTTTGGGCGATCCCGACGTTTGGCGTGTTCGGCTGGATTTGGACTGGAGTCGGAGCTCTCATCTTGGTGGTCAACGCGCGTCGGTTCCTGTCCTGGCGACGGCGCTCGTAGAGCTCCCGTGTTCGGAAGCGGCGCGCGGGCTGCGTTTGTTCCGCGCCAACCCGAGATGCGCCACGCGCTGGGCACTCAGACGGCGCGCACGGTGATCCCGGACGTGTGTCCTAACCGGCGGAACCGAGCGAGTGACACTCCCGAACGCCAAGCGAGGCGACCTGTCGTCACATGCAAGATTGACCAGCGTCCAACGCCTGTGATCCCTGGCGACCGCGCAGCTTTGGTTGGTCCGCGGCAACTGCGCCTCTCGGCGTTCGTGATCGCCCTGATTCTTGGCGGGTGCTCGGCTAGTGGATCATCAAACGGGGCGTACACGACGTCCGTCGCCCAGGGCCTCCGGACTCGCCTCTCAGCCGCGGATGCGGTCGCCATCACGCGAACCTATCTCGGTCAGCGGCGCGGCGAGCTCGCTGCTCCCGAACGTCACTCGGACCCGCATGTCGAGGACGTTTGGGCCGTAACAGCCACGGCGGCCCGGCGGCTCGACGGCTGCATCCCGCCCCAGAGCTCCGACCGCGTTGTCTGGATCACTCGGGGGACTGGCGACTATCTCAACCTGCATGACTACCCATGGTCTCTGGCGTCGCGACCGACCGACGACCCGGCCGTGATCGCATGCGAGGGCCCAGGTCCGGCCGGCGTCATCGTCATTGATGACGGTTCCGGCGAGATCCTCGGCGTCTACCCCCTCAACGGAGACCAGTACCCGCACCCGAGCCCTTGAGCCTCAGGCGCGAGTGACATTGACGGACCCCAAGCGAGATCGCAGGCCCGTCTGGATGGCTGGTCCGCCGCTATGGCCCCGGCCACGGATCGGGCGGTGGCCGATGTTGCTGGCGGGCGAGTTCGGTCAGGCGTAGGTACTCAATCCGCAGCCGCGCCCACTCGTCCAGTAGCTCGAGAGCTTCATCCGACTCCCGGGGGACGGAGTTCAACCCTTGTTCGACGTCACGCCACATCGAGAGGACAGCGGCTGCTTCTTTCCGGTAGGGCATGTCCGGGCCACGGTAGCCCCAGCCTCCCGCCGAGTGATGACGGACCGTCACGACGGGCGACGTCATCCCGGTCGTGATGTCGCCATTGACACCGAGCGGCTCTCGCTCCGGCTCCGCGATAAGCAGGACGTCTACATGGTCCGCGATCTCTGAGCGACTTCCTGACTGACCTCCATCGCTCGCGACCTCGGCTCGTAGTGGGCTATATCGCAGTAGCCGAGGGCTCCGTCTCGGGCAACGTGAGGGCCCTGGCTCAGGTGACACACGCGGGCGCAATGCGAATTCGGCGTCGGCGAGATCAGACGATCTCGAGGTGATCGGGGAGCGGGTCCGGTGATGGCGGGAACTGTGGATTCATCCCATCGAGTGTCTCGGCCACGATCTCGGTGACCGCGAGATTCCGGAACCAGTTGCGATTCGACGGGATCACGTACCAGGGCGCCCAGACCGTTGAGCAACGTTCGAGCATTTCCTCGTACGCAGCGATGTAGTCGTCCCATCGCTTCCGCTCCTCCAGATCGCCCAGCCGAAATTTCCAATGCTTCGTCGGGTCGTCGAACCGGTCCTGGAGACGCTCACGTTGTTCGTCCTTGCTGATCAGAAGGAAGAACTTGAGGATCGTTGTGCCCTCGTCAACGAGCATCCTTTCCCACGCGTTGATCTGATCGTAGTGGCGCTCCCATCGCTCCTTCGGCTCCAGGTCATGGACGCGGACGACGAGGACCTGCTCGTAATGCGACCGATCGAAGATCGAGATCTCGCCGTTGCGGGGGGTGTTTGGATGGACGCGCCACAGGTAGTCGTGGGCGAGTTCATCGGGCGTCGGCACCTTGAACCCCTTGACGTGACAGCCCTGCGGGTTGAATGCGCTCATGACGTGCCCGATGGTGCCGCCCTTGCCGGCGCTGTCGATGCCCTGGAGGACGATCAGCAGCCGCTGCTTGTTCTCCGCCCATAGTCGCGTCTGGAGTTCGGTCAGGCGTTCGAGGCCGCGCTCCGTGACCGGCGCCGCCTCGGACTTGTCGTAGCCATGGGTCGCGGCAGGATCGATCTCCGACAACCGCGGCCTGGACCCCGGCTTCACGCGGAGCGCGGTCTTGAGTGAGGCATGTTTCGGCACGGCATCTCCGATCGGTGCGACGGTCGCGGTACGATGGGAGCGTACGCTGCCGCATCCGGAGTTGCCCGCAACATGACCCTGACCGCTACGAAGCCACATCCGATCTACCTCGCCGGCCGATGGGTCGAATCCGATGACGTCCTGATGGTCACGAACCCGGCCGACGCGGCCAATCCGGCCGGCTCGACGTTCCACGCGACGCCCGACCAGTACGAGGAGGCGGTCACGGCAGCGGTCCGCGCGTTCGAAGTCACCCGAACGCTGCCGGCATTCGAGCGCGGCCGGATCCTGCGCGGCATCAGCGCAGGGATTGCGGCGCGCCGCGACGAGCTCGGGCACCTGATCTCGCTCGAGGCTGGCAAGCCGATCCGCGACGCGCTGGTCGAGGTCGACCGGGCGGTGCTCACCTTCCGACTCGGCGCCGAGGAGGCGGAGCGCATGGTCGGCGAAGTGATCCCGCTCGACCTCCTCCCGAGCAGCAAGGGGCGGGTCGGATTCACGCGCCGCTTCGCAGCCGGACCGGTCGCGGCGATCAGCCCATTCAACTTCCCGTTGAACCTCGCGGCCCACAAGCTCGCGCCGGCGATCGCCGCCGGCTGTTCCGTGGTCCTGAAGCCCCCGTCGAAGGATCCGCTGACGATGCTCACGGTCGGCGAGATCATCCATGAAGTCGGGGTGCCCGAAGGCGCCGTGAGCATTCTCCCGATGAGCCGCGAACTGGGCGATCGGATGGTCGCGGACGATCGCTTCAAGGTCCTGTCCTTCACGGGGAGCCCGTCCGTGGGTTGGCGCATGAAGGAGCGTGCCGGCAAGAAGAAGGTCGTCCTCGAACTCGGCGGCAACGCCGGCGTGATTGTCGATCGGTCGGCAGATCTGGACTGGGCCGTCAAGCGGGTCCTGACCGGCGCGTTCGCGTATGCGGGCCAGGTCTGCATTAGCGTTCAACGGATGTACATCCACGACGAGATTCGCACCGCGTTCATGGACAAGTTCATCGCCGGTGTCGGCACTCTGCGCCTGGGGGATCCGTCGGACCCAACCACGGACCTGGGCCCGATGGTGGACGACGCCGCCGCGGCCCGCACGCAGCGCTGGGTCGACGAGGCGGTCGAGCTCGGCGCGCGGGTGCTCGCCGGTGGGCGGGCGAACGGGACGTTCTTCCCGCCGACCGTCCTCGAGAACGTGCCGCTGACCGCCCAGGTCTGCAGCAACGAGGCTTTCGCTCCGGTCGCGGTGGTCTTCGGCTTCTCCGATTTCGACGATGCGATCCGCCAGGTCAATGACAGCTTCTTCGGCCTGCAGACCGGCGTATTCACGAACGATCTGGGCAATGCCTGGAAAGCGTTTGGTGAGCTCGAGGTCGGTGGGGTCATCGTCAACGACGTGCCGACCTACCGAATCGATCACATGCCGTACGGCGGAGTGAAGGATTCGGGCCTCGGGCGCGAGGGCCTTCGCTGGGCCATCGAGGACATGACCGAGATCCGAATCATGGTGCTCGCCCAGCCCCAGTAGGTTCCGGGCCGACCTCGAGGACTTGTAGCGGCCCAAGTCCGAACCGCCGCCGAGTCTGCCCGGCGGCGCCGATCGGCCCGCCGATCGTCCCGCCTCCGAGCCTACTTAACTGGTTCGGCTCCGTGCTCCGCGCGCCGTGACGGCACGACCGCCTGACGAAAGTACGGGTCGCCCATCACCCGGATGGGCCATGGCATTTGATCACCACGTGACCAATTCTTTGCAACAGAGCGCGCGTGGCTCATGGCGAGTCCCTTATCAGCTTCGTGGCTCGTTGGTGAAACGGTTTCATCGACTTACTTGGCTGACGGTTCCGCGACCTGCGGACCCTTGGAGGTTCTCGAATAGCATGGACACGAAGACAAGCGACTCGCGACGAAAGCGTCGCCTCGGCATTCTGGGTCTGCTGGCCGTGAGCGCCTTCCTGACGCTCGGATCCGGCGCTTCCACCCTCGCCCTGTTCACGGCCAGTAACAGCCCGACAGCGGCGTTCACCACCGGGACGATCGACCTGACAACGTCACCGTCGACCATCTTCACGGCCACAGCGGTCATGCCCGGTGACAGCGGCAGCCAGACCCTCGCCGTCACGAACAGCGGCACCGGCCAGCTCCGGTACGCCATGACGACCTCGGCGACCAACACGGACACCAAGAACCTCGCCAGTCAGCTGGCGCTCACCATTACCGCGGGGACCTGCCCGGGTAGCGGCGGCGCGCTGTACGGATCGGCGGCGGTTGGTTCAGCGGCTCTCGGCAGTACGGCGCAAGGAGCCCAGGCGGGCGACCGGACCGTCAATGCCGGTGCCACCGACAACCTGTGCTTTGCCTGGTCCCTGCCGAGCGGCACGGGCAATGCGTTCCAGGGCGCAACAACGACGGCGACGTTCACCTTCGCTGCCGAGCAGACCGCCAACAACCCGTAATCCATGGGCTGCACCCGGCCGGTTGGATCCGCACTTGCGGGTCCGGCCGGCCGTTTCCGCAGGTGAGGGCAAACCGAACGTGAAGGCATCGAGGATCGCGCAGGGTCTCGGACGGTGGCTCCGCCGCCTGCCCGAGATCGCCCTCGTGGCCCTGGCGCTGGTCGTCTTTGCCACGGCCCTCGCTCTCAGAGTGCTTCCGATGACCGGCCGACTCGTCATGGTCGTCAGCGGCCCGTCAATGGAGCCGGCAATCGGCCTCGGCGCCGCCGTCGTCGCGGAACGGGTCGCATCCTCTGATCTCGCCGTGGGCGACATCGTGTCCATCAAGGTCGGACCGGACCACGCCGTCTTCACGCACCGGATCATCCGGCTCGTCGAGCGACCCGACGGCCTGTGGATCGAAACCAAAGGCGATGCCAATCGGGACGCGGATCCTTCGATCACGCCGGCATCGGCTGTCCTCGGCCGAGTGGCGGTTTCGGTCCCGCGTCTCGGCTATCTCGTTACAGCCCTTTCCTCGCCGAGTGGGACCGGGACGGTTCTAGGATTCGCAGGGCTGTTGCTGGCGATTGCGATGCTCATCAGCCCGAGCGCCGGGCCCAATCGGGCATCGTCACCCGACCGCTCGCCACACGGTCGACCGGGGGTTCCAGAAAGTCTGAAGCCGGCCTGACCCGGCGCTGAGCCCCGGACCGACTATTCGGACGGCTTGGCGGCCTTGCGCGTTCGACGGGGGGCCCGGGACCGAGCTGCCGGCGCAGGATCCGGAGCAGGATCCGGAGCGACGTCTGGCGCCGAAACTGGCGCCGCTTCGGGAGTCGGCTCCGGCTCATCCGGACGAGCCAGCAGCTCCTCGACCTTGGCCGCGTCCGCACCGGCGATCCCGCGGAAGACCAGCTGGCGCTTCCGGCCGATCGGGGATTCGGCCACGATCACCAGGTCTCCCTCGAAATGTGAGGCATCGACCGTGGACCTCGGCGATTGGAAGACGATCTTGGTCGGGGCGACGTCGATTGGCCCGGATATGTACAGCATCGTCGTGCTTGTGCTGATCAGGTACCGATAGCCCGCACCCAGTTCGGACACGCCGCCCGCGAAGACGCCGCTTGCGATGTTGGCGACCCCACGACGTTGCGACAGGTCGTGCCCGCCTGGCTCGTCGTCGGCGACCGGCTGCGGTGCGCTATCAGGGCGCGCCTCAGGTGTTCGAGCCGCGATCGGCTCGGGCCTGGGTGGCTCCGGCGTCGCTGAAGGCATGGGCCGCGCTTCTGTCGGCCTGATGGAAGGAGCTGTGACCCTCGGCGCCACTGTCTCCTCGGCGACGCCCCGAGCCTGCGGTCGAGCAACAGCCTGGGTAGGCCGGGCCATCGGCGCCTGATCCGGCGCGACATTCGGAGTTGATACCGCGACAGCACGCGGCATCTGCGGGAGCGCATCGCCACAGGCGGGGCAATGCAGCGCTATGGCGGAGACGCGGTGGTCACAGCGTGGACATCGTCCGTCCAGGCGCCGATCTTCCTCGACTGCCCACCGGCTTGGCGCAAGACCGACGGCGAGCATCGCCAGCGGCCCGGCGATGACCGCGGCAACGAACCACCCGCTCGGGGAGCGGCCTTTCTGATTGGCCAGCCACCCGGTGAGGGGAGCGACAACGATGAGATCGACCAGAAACAGGAGCAGGATGGGATGCATCGCGCAAGCATAAGCCGGACGGCGGTTCCGGTGCGTGGCGTTCGGGCTGGTAGGATGGCGGCCCCATGTCCTGGCCCCGCGGGACGAGATTGTCATCGCCGGAGAATCTGGTCCAATGCGACGCCGCATCCCGAAATTGGCCGCCGTTGCCGTCGTCGCGGCGCTCGCGATCGCACTGAGCGCGGTCGCGCTGGACCTCCTCTCCAGGTCGTTCGACGATGTGTCGTCGGCGTCTGCACAACCAACAGGTTCTTCGCCCGCCCCGGACAGTTCTCCGACGGCCGTCGCCACCGCGAGTCCGACGCCGACCGTCGCTGGTGATCCACCCTCCGATCGGGTCACGGCGTTTTACTACGGCTGGTACGGCACGCCGGCAATCGACGGAAAATGGCGACATTGGGGGCAGGGTGGTCACACGCCGCCGAGTGACCTCGGAGCCGCCTTCGAGCCGGTCATCGGACCGTACAGCAGTCACGACTCGGCGGTCCTCGCCACCCACATGCAGGAACTCGTGGCCGCGCGGGTTGGAACGATTGCCGTAAGCTGGTGGGGTCCCGGATCCTTCGACGATCTCGGCCTGCCGGCGGTCATCGATGCGGCCGGTGCCGCTGGTATCGGGGTCGCGCTGCACATCGAGCCGTACAAGGGTCGAACCGCATCATCGATCGGCCGAGACATTCGAGCCTTCGTCACGCAGTACGGCGATCTGCCCGGCCTGGCCCGCGCGATCCGCCCGACAAAGTTCGGGACCTCCACCAGCGCTCGTCCGGTTGTGTACATCTACCAACCCCGTCTGGTCGACGAGGTCGCCCTTCGTGACGCCATCGACGGACTGCGCGGTACCGCGGCGGACGCCATCGTCCTCGTCCAGACCACAGGCGTCGCCCTGGTCGGCCGGCTCCATGCCGACGGCCTGTATTCGTACGATGTCTATGCGGTCGACGGCACGAAGTGGGACAAGCTCCTCGGTCAATGCCGAGATCTGAATTACCTGTGCAGCCCGTCCGTTGGCCCTGGGTATGACGAACGCCGGGCAACGACCCTCGGGCGGTCGATCGATCGGGCCGACGGCGCCCGTTACGACGCGATGTGGAGCCGGGCGATCGCGGCAGGCGCCGAATGGGTCAGCATCACGTCATTCAACGAGTGGCACGAGGGTACGCAGATCGAGCCGGCGGTGACTCCGGCAGGGCCTCCCTACGCGGACTACGACGGCGCGTACGGGCAGACCGGTACCGGCGCGCAAGGTGCCTATCTCGAGGCGACAGCGACCTGGGTCGGTCGGCTGGAAGGACCTTGAGCGCAATCTTCAGTCACCGTCACGGGCTGGTTTCGATCACCAGATAGGGCGCGTTGGCGGACTGGCGACTCCAGATGTTCGTCTGCGTCGAGCTCGTGGTCGTCAGGACGAAGTTCACGTTCCCACCGGTCATCGCAGACGTGACGTCGATCGATGACCAGACGCCCGTCTTCAGGGCACCCGAGGTGGCCACGATTGCCGCGTCGAAGGACGGCGCGTTGGCATAGGTGATGCTCGTCTCGGTCCAGGCGTTGTTCGACGTCCGGTGGACCTCGACGCCGGTCGAGTGATTTGCATTGGGCAGGAACCGCAGCGTCGCGCGGGTGACGGTTCCCTGAATGGATCCCAGGTCAAATCGCAGGTAACTCCAGAGGATTGGGCTTCCGTCCGATCGGAGCGCCGTCGAGAGTCCGTAATTGGTCGTGGGCTTGTCCGCCGCGACATAGGAGTCGGCCATCGCCACGATGCTCGAGGTGTTCGGAGGCGACGACGAGGTAGCCCCCGGCGATGCTGTCGGCCCGGCTGATGGCGAACTCTGGGGCGATGGCGTAGGCCCCCCGGAGCCGGCCCCAACACATGCCTCGGAACCCGAGTCGGAGAAACTGGCGCCGGACTCCGGAACGAATTGCCAGTCGTAGCTCGTGGCATGAAGGGTCAATCGGAGCACGCCATAGGTGGTGCTGTTGCGAACTTCGGAGTTGGCGACGGTCGTTGAGAACGAGGTGTGGTTGGCGCCCCCGGTGCCGACCACGAACTCCCGGATCCCGGCCACAGGGTCGGCGACGCCACTGGGCGTCTGGCGGGCGAACCGTTCGTAGGTGTGGTCGTGCCCGGTCAGGATGACATCCGCGCCCGCGGCATAGAGCTGATCCCAGAAGGCCTTTGAGTTCGACGCGGCTCGGCCACCCGAACTGAACAGGGGAATGTGCCAATAGGCGAGCGTGCAGGCCGTCCGATGGGCAGCGAGGTCGGCGGCCAGCCACTTACCCTGGGGCGAATTCGCGCTGCAACCTCCCGCGTCCCCGCAGTTGGAGTTGAGGGCGATGAGATGCCACGCGCCAACGTCGAAGCTGTACCAGCCAGCGCCTGCACTCCCGGCGTTCGCACCGAAGTACGCAAAGTGACCGGCAGCGCCACCGTTGGTCGCGTCACAGCCGGTCCCGCCCTGGGTCAGGTACTCGTGGTTGCCAACGGCGGGCCGCGTGATCGCCTTTCGGGCGCCCCAACTCAGATCGTATGAGGCATTGAAGGCGGCCAGGCTTCCGCAGTAGTACTGGTTGTCGCCGAGCGGGAGCACCGCGGCAAGATTTGCCGTCAGCAGCGCGGCCGTCGCTTTCTGTCGGCAGTTGCTCGACGTGCCGTTGCCGCCGTTGAAGCTGGAACTACCCGGGTCACAGGCAATGTCGCCGGCAGCGGCGATGACCGGATCGGCGACGGCTTCGACCGCCACCGGCACCGGTGCGATCGCCAGGAACCAGATCAGCGCCAGACCGACCGCCATGGTCAATGCGCGCCGGGGCATCGACCCGGCCTGAATTGGCGTCCGGCCCCTGCCGGCGCGCGATCCGAACCCCTCGTTTTCGGTCGCCATCGGGCGCGTCCCCCTCCCGGAACGGCACGATATAACGCTGCAAATCGAATAGCAACGTTGACTCAGCGCACCAACGTGGCGTGGTCAGTCGAGGATCACCATCGGCAGAAGACCGCCCGTGATGCCGAACGCGATGGCCCGCAGGTCGTACCGACCCGCCGCGAGCGGGTTGCCGTCTCCGTCGAGGAGACGCACACCGTCGAGCGGCCCGATCGGCATGTCCAATGAACCGGGAAGGATCAGGTACGCGCGGGACGTGGACACACCGTCGGGCGAATCGTCACCCTCCTCGAGGACGGCCGCGCTCCCGTCGACGGCCCAGATGAGTTTCGACGTGCCGTCCGGGTCCCGGAACCGCAGCTCCACCCGGAGCGGTGTGGTGCCGGCGCCGACCGTGACGGGCAGGAAGTACTTCCCCGTCACTCGCACGGTCAGCTTGAGGTTTGCAGCACCGGTGGCTTCGGTCCCGCCGAGGACGATCGTTCGATCGGTCGCAGCCCCGGCTCCGGAAACCGGCAGGGCGATGAGCTGGACGTCGATGAGTGCGGGCCCGGCAAAGTTGGGAATGCCCCAGCCGACCACGGCGACCGCGACGATGGCGACCGACGAGATCAGGGCGACGAGCCCGCGACCCGTCATGGCCGACTCGGTCCGTCTGGTCGGCCAGACCGCCGGGCCCGGACGCCGAGGAAGACGATGGGGATCAGCACCAGCAGGCCTGCGACGACGGCGATGATCCGCGCCGGGGTCGTGGCGCGTCCGGGATCCGAGACCACGGGCGTTGGATCCGAGGTGGGTGCGATCGAAGCCGTTGGCCCAGGGCTCGACGGGGCCAGCGTGGCATTTGCCGGATCCGTTGCCGCGGGCCGACCGAGCGTTGTCCGGACGAGGTCCGCGGTGACCTCGAGGTACCGCGAGCCGAAGGTCACGCTCGGTTCGATCTGTGAGTTCTCGCTGAATTCGTTCCAGCTGATGACGGCAAGTCCGTCAGGCGCGGTGCTCAGCGCGGTTGACCATTCGGTCCGATACGTCGCACCGTCGGCCCGATCGATGACCCGGGTGCCGCCGATCAGTCGCGCATCGAAGCCGGGTGCTACAGGAGCCAGCCAGAGCCCGCCGTCGGCACGGATGACATCGGCCAGAGCCTGCAGGCGGACCCGGTAGTTCTGGTCCCGGGACGGGTTGACCGAGGACCAGTAGTACGCGTCGCCATCGAGCAGGTCGGCGAGCGCGGTGTAGTTGTCGGCCTCGCGCTCGGAGCCCAGCAGGAACGCCGATCCAGCGTCATCGAGAGCCGTCCGGAAGGACTTGATGGCCGCGCGATCGAAGCTCGGAGTGCCGGACAGGATGATCGCCGGCTTGCCGAAGACATCGAAGACGGGATCCTGCCCGTAGTGCTCCATGAACCAGGCAAGGTCATCGGTAATACGGCCGGGGTCGATGGGATTGCGGGAGAAATCGAGGCCCTGGTACAGGAGGACGAGACGCAGCCCCGCCGCCCGTGACGCCTCGACCAATACCTTGAGTGGTTCATCGAGCCTCGGCTCGTGTTTCCAGCTCACGATCAGGGCGTCGATACCGGCGGCCCGCGCCCACGCCACGTGCTGTGCGATGACCGCAGGGTCGGCACTGTCGTACTTTCCGAGGGTGGGCAGATCGGTCTTGGCTCGCTCCCAGCTCGGCACGTCGAACCAGATGTAGTAGTAGGCGAGGACGACCGGTCGACCAGGCACGCCGGCTGCGATCGGAACCGATGATTCGACCGGGTGCGCCACGTCCCGCCGGGCTTCAGTGGTCGGCGGCCCGGCGCTGAGCATCGCCACGGCAAGGAGTGCCGCAACGGTCGCGATGCGTGCAGCGCGAGGCGATGCGTGGATGCGGGACCAGGACTTCAGCCGAGGGATCAGATCCGCCGGTTGGCCACCTTTGCCAGACCGACGAGCTCGGCCTGGCGAGACTTCGCAGATCATGTCGCCGGCGAGGCTCCGAGGAGCGTCGAGGCCATCGCAAGGACCAGCAGTGCCATCACGGCGAGGCCGATTGCCGTCGCGATCAGACGGCGCCGCGGGTCCACGAGCGTTCGCTGGAGGACGCGGTCCACCGACCCGAACAGCGCAACCAGTACGTCGCGGAGGGGCCCAGGGGCGGCAACCGTTGAGTCCGAGGCCTGGGCCGATCTGCTTACGGAAGTTCGGCGCTGGACCCACGCATCGGCTCGCTCAGCGGTGCTTTGTACGCCACGGTCGGACCTGGACATGAGCTGGGCGAAGCCTCGGCCCGCCGAGTCGCTGCGGACCAGACCCGCCCGGCCGAGCGCAACCAGCTGGTGGCCGCGCCCAAGCACCACAAGCGCCAGGATGACCAGAAGGATCAATCCGCCGGCGATCGACATGTCCATGTTCGAAATGATTCGGATGGTCGTGTCCTGGGGACGCGACAACGCGATCGGGCTGGGCGGGACGATGCCGCTCGCGTGGACCACGATCCGGTAATCGCCACGTGGAAGGGCTCCGAACGACACCCGTCCGTCATCCGTCGTGTCGTGGGTGACCGTCGTTCCGTCCGGGTACTCGAGTGTGACGTTTGTCACAATCGCCGACTTCAGGAGCGCATCCTCGACCCGGATGTCGAGGTGATACAGCAGGACGTCGACCGTCAATACGCCATCCAGCGTCGGCTCCCAGGTCTGCTGCCCGCGGTTCACGACATTGGTCCCGGCGATCGTGACCTCGCTGACGCGATGCACGTTCGGCACCCCGACGAGCCCAAAGGTCCGCTTGACGGGAACCTCGGCCTCGAGCCAGACCTCGTCGTAGGACGTCACGGTGCGCGTTGGCCCCGAGCTCGTCTCCATCTGGACGCTCTGGATCAGCGCAGGGTCGACGTCGTTGCCCTCGGGATCCACGAACCGGATGGACGTCCGATAGGCGAGGCGCACCCCGAGAGTCAGGCGTGCATCCCCGGCGATATCGACCGTGCGGACAGGGTCGTAGATGTCGTCATTCCAGCGCACGAAACCGACGCGAATACCGGACGATTCGGGTAGATCGAAGCGGGGAGTCAGCCGGAGGCGGGCGAGTGTATTCACGGCAAAGGTGGCGGTCCCCTGGGCGTCGGTGAGCAGCTCCTGGTCGCCGAGGGTGATCGACATGCCAGCGACGGCGGGAACGGTGACGACATCGATGGTCGCCGGTCGAATCACGATCGTCGTCAAGGCAACGGATGCGCTGTGCGTCGAGTCGCCGGCAAAGGCAACCCGGATGTTCAGCGTTGCTGCGCTCTTGACGTAGTCCGAGGACAACGAAAGGTCGACCTTCCCCGTGGCATCCGTGCGCGTGGCGCGGGCGAGGACCCCATTGACATCCATCGTGATCCGCGAGACGGGGAGGGCATTGCCGCCGAGCGTCGCGAGCTGAGCCGTCACGACGACCGACGTTCCGATCACGACGTCGCCCGGGTTTGAGAGGGTGATTCGCGTTCCCAGCACGGCGGCCGGCGGGTTCGCGGCCATGACCAGGGACGTCTGGCTCGCGAAGATGACGGTGAGCATGATGGCGCCCGCCATTGCGGCACCAAAGGCCTGTCCGAATCGCCGGACCGTCGTCCGCATCACGTGTCATCCCCCGCCGATATCGTGCCCGTGCGACCCCGACGGCGTCGCATGAGCAGGACGAGAAGGATAGCGGCAGCGCCCAAAGCGACCGTATACACCGCGCTCAGCACATCGCGATTGCGCGCCTCGACGTCGGCCCGATCCGGATAGGTCGGTCCCGGGATACGAGCGGCTCGCGGTGGTGACGAGAAATCCAACGCAGCAGCGATGCTGTTGGCAGTCGCATCGCGGCCGGTCAGGGGCGCCACGGACCAGTTATCCGCGATGAATCGCAGGACGGATGTGAAGTCGTAGGTGGTCGAATCGATCGTTCCGGGCTTTGCATACGGCGAGATGAACAGCGTCGGTACGCGGTAGCCGTAGCCGAAGGCATCGACCGCCGGCGGGGGAACGTGATCGTACCAACCACCCCAGTCGTCCCAGGTGATCATGAACAGCGACGAATCCCAGGTCGGGGTCCGCATCAGCTGCGTGACGAGCGAAGTCGCGAAGACCTGGCCGAGGCTGACATCACCGGGTGGGTGTTCGCTGGCACCGCTCGGAACGATGTAGGCGACGGCCGGCAGCTCCCCGTTGGCGACGTCGATGTAGTACTGATCGAGATTGACGATCCGCTCATGGAGCGCGGGATCGTCGAGGAAACGCCCGAAGTTCAGGAGCGGTGCCCAGACGAGCTGCGCGGCCTTGTCGGACGCCGGCTGCCGATTCCGGTAGGTAATCGTCGGGTCGTAGTTCTGGATGTAGAACTTCCAGGTGACTCCGGCCTCCTGGAGGCGATCGAAGATCGTCGGGAATCCCCAGCCCTGTTCCGGAATTGCTCCAACCGGCGCCTGACCCGCAACCCAGTAGAAGTGATTGGCCTCGCTTGATCCCTGGACGGAGCTGAAGAACTGATCGGCCAGCACGTATTCGGTGGCCAGGTTCCAGTAGAACGGCAGGTCCCGCCCGTCGTAGTAGCCCATGGCAACCTCGCCCGGCAGGTTCCGCTGGTTCTGGGCAGCGATGAAGCCATCCATCCGTCCGCCGTTGTAGGCCTGGATGCCGATGGAGCTGCCGTGATGAAGGTCAACCGTCTTGAGGGTCTCGAGGTGGTAAGGCTCCACGCACCCGAGCTCGGGCTGATTCGGATCCCGCGGAATGCACGTCCCGTCAGGTGGTCCATCGGCACCCGGGAACGTTCCGAAGTAGTTGTCGAAGGTGTGGTTCTCCTGCATCAACACGACGAGGTGTTCGATCGGCGTCTGCGTCTTGCCGCTCTCCGCCCTGGCGCTTGGCGGTGTGCCGGCGAGCGTCCCGAAAGCGCCAAACGCCGCCGCGGCCGCCAGCACCAGAACACGGAGCGGGGTCCCGGCAGCCACCCTGCGCGGTCGCAAAGCGCGGGTCATGGTCGGATCTCGTAGATCTGGATCACGACCTGATCGGTGATGGAGTCGTCCGCGCTGCGGACCTGGGCATGCTGCTCGTAGACGAGGCGCCCGCTGTACTTGGTCACGTAGCCTCGTACGACGTTTTCGAAGAAGGGGGACCGGTCAGCCGACCAGATATCAACGGCGATGTACTGGAGTTTCAGCAACTGGATGCTGCGATCCGGATTGCGGATCGGATCATAGGCGGGATTTCGGCGGAGGGGGTTCGGGCTGACGCTGACGCCATATGCGGAGCGCTGGCCGTAATAGCGAACGATGTTGGCCATCGTCGGGCCGATGGTCATGAACGTCGAACCCTGCGGAACGTGTTCCCGGATCCACAGGCCGGCCTCTCGGCCGCCCGGCAGTCCACCGGTCCCCGCGAGCGAGCCCCGAGTCGTGATCGTCGTAATCCCGGCGACCGTCGGTACGCTCAGCGACACCAGCATGACCGCCAGCACGACTGCGCCGATCCGGGCCGGGACACGGGCCGACAGGCTTGGTGCGAACCGCCTGAGGATCGCCGGCAGCGTCACGAGCAGGCCCACGCCGGCGACGATCGCGATGGCCGGCGCAATCGGAAGGAGGTACTGGTAGCCCTTGACCGGCCAGGCTTCAAAGAACGCGACCGGCGCGAGGATCCAGACGATGACCAGCCGATCCTGCCACTTGCGCCGACGGAGGAGGGAGACCAGGCCGACGCCGGCCGTGAGGAGGACCAGGACGCCCACGGCGGCCGGGAGAATCTCCGCATAGAAGGTCCATGTGTGGTTTGGATTACGCAGGAGCTGCCAGACGAGGAACTGTCGGGCGGTGTCGCTGGCGCCGCTCACGGCGATCGCGGCCGGATAGGGCGACAGCGCCAGGATGAACAGGACCGCGGCGACGAGGACTTCCTTGATCCGCAGCCGGATCTCGGGGATGACGAGGACCATCGCTCCGGCCGTCGGGACCAGGAGGATTGCCGTCTCCTTGGCGAGGAAGGCCAGGCCACCGGCGATGGCCGTTGCGTACAGCCAGCGCCCATCGCCCTCGGCCACGAACCGCGCGATGCAGTAGATACCCAGCAGAAAGAGCGTCGTCATCGGGGCGTCGAGCAGGATCTGGCGCGACACGAACACGTGATAGGGCATGACCGTCAGGAGCGCGGCGGCCACGATCCCGACCCGGCGCCCATACAGCAGGGACCCGGTTGCGTACAGAAGCGGGATGGCCGCGACGCCGAATGCCACTGCCACCAGCCGCGCCAGGGTGTCGTCGACGGCGATGCGGAACATGAGGCTGACGAGGTACTGCACGAGCAGTGGATGCGCCCTGAAGACCTGGAACAGGCCCCCATAGGTCGGATCCCCAGCCAGTGCAGCCGCCTGCCCGGAGTAGACCGCTTCATCGCTGTTGAAGCCGATCGTTCCAAGCGACCAGGCGCGCAGGAGTGCGCCGATGACCATCAGGGCACCGAGGATCAGGAACAGGCGTCCTCGTTCGCCGATCAGACCGGTCCCGGAACGAGGCAACGTCAAGCCGACCCCGTCCTGGACCATATGAAGCTCAGTTTCGGCCGTGAGCGAGCTCGACCTGCTCTTGCTCAACGTGCTTCGGTGAAGCCACCGGGAAGGCCGTTACCTCGCGCTCCTCGACCGGCTGCCGACCCTCGGCGTCCAGCTCGAGGATGACCTCGGCCCATCCGTGCCCGGCAACGCGGAGCTGCCAGAGATCCGCGCTTGCGACAGCCTGGGCCAGGAGCATCCGTTCCCGGTTGCGCAGTTCGGGATAGAGCGCGGAACCCATCCGCAGGTGCGGGGCAAGGGTTGCGAAGGGCGGGAAGCCGTAGGCGTCATCGGTGTTCTCGATCAGGAGATCGAGAGCCGGGCTGAGTTCCATGCGGTCGCGCATCTCCTCGCCCCGCTCGATGAACACGACCCGTTCGATCCTGGCACGCGACATGACCTCGGTGTCGAGCAGTGAGGTGATGTGGTACTTCGGAGGGGGAACCGCGATCTGGGTCGCCGAGTTGATGGCCATGATGGGGATATTACGGCTTCCGAGCGATTGGCCGATGCTGCGGCCCGACTTCGAGTGCACCCGGCTCTGGACGGACAGCTTGGCGCGATGGGTCGCACCAAGCTGCGCGCCGGCGATGACCGACATCGTGTGGAAGCTCAGGGTCATCGGCTTGGGGTAGCTGATCGCGATCCCGTTCGGGCTGACGATCGTCATGTCGTCGCTCAGGAACGAGAAGCCGAAGTCACGCACCAGTCGGATGACCGTGCTGGTCTTGCCCGTATCTGTCTGGGCCGAGATCAGGGTTGCCTTGCCGTCCTTCGCAACGCAGCCGGAATGGAGGAGCACGTAGCCCCGGTCGACCAGCATGAAGCGAAGCAGGGCCTCGACCACGTTCGTGTACAGCACGTGCCGCGACATCGCCAGAAGCGGTGACGCAACGATCCGGGTCGGGGCGCCGAGCGTGACCTCGAAGTTCGCTCCGAGGAAGCCCAGTTGCTCGACGTACTTGAGCTGGTTCTCGTTCGGGGTAAACCGAATCCGGCGCGACGGCCAGCCACCGACCGAACCGATCGAGATGATCAGGTCCGGGTCGCTGACCTCTTCGGTCCGGAAGTAGGCGAGTTCGGGGAGCTGGACCGCGGAATGGACCTGGATGATCCCGCCGATGTTGTAGCGGAACCGTGGCGCCGGCGTCGAAGCGATCATGACGGGGACGCCTGCCCGGCCGTGTGCCGTCGGCTCACTCCCGAACGGAGAGGACTCCGCGGCGAACTCGGCAGATTCAACGCCCGTCGCCGATCCCCACACGAGCCGATCCGCAACCGTGAAGCGAACGACGAACAGAAGGGCAAGGGTCAGGAGGTTGGAGATCTGGCCGTCGATCTGAAGAACACCCGTGAGGAGCCAAAGGGCGGGCAATCGGAGGACCAGGGTCGCGTTGTTGACCAGGGCGTACGACACGAACCGGCGGAGGCCGGTTCCGCGCAGTCGGCCGACCATGGCCCATCGATCAAGCAGGAAGAAGTTCCAGGTGGTGGACCCCTCCGTCGCGAAAACGGCCGCGAGAAGGTAGTTGAGACCCAGGACTTCGGACAGCAGGACGAACAACGCCTGATTGACGCCGATTCCAGTAAGCCCGACCGCGCCGAATCGAAGTGCCCGAAGTGGAACACTGGGCGACGACGGACCCGACATTTGACGCGCCACGAAAGAACCTCCCCCCGCCCGAACCTGAACACGACCCTTCGCCCGCCAGGCACGACGAACTCGTGCGCGACGGTCAGGTCGACATTGGATCCGGATTAGTGAGTCGCCGGTGACTCAGAAAAAACCGGCTGTTGATGAAGACGACCCCGAAGGTACCAGAGGCACATGTACTGGTACAGCCCTGGGACCATCAGGTGTTGCACGGGGGCACCACGGAGCCACGCAATGATCGCATGGAGCGTCCAAATCCGCTTTTCGGGATCAGTGGAGGGGCTTCACTCTGTCCATTCAGCCGCCAGCTCGCGGCTTCCCGCGACCGCTGGGCCGCGCGCGACCTGGGACGGGGTCACTGCCGCTGCGGCCCTCAGACGCGGGCGGCGGACCGGAGATCGGTGCCGCCGCCCGCGAGGTTTCTCGGCTCGCTGCCCTGCTCGCCTGGAGGTTCAGTGGCAGGCGGCCGAGCCGCTGTCGGTGAAGGACTTTCCGGCCTCGGGGATGAACTTCCAGGTGTAGGAATTGGCACTCAGGGTCAGCTTCAGGACACCGTACGTGTCGGCGTTCCGGGCGATGCTGTTGGCCAGGGGCGTGCCGAACGCGTAATGGTTCTTGCCGCCGGTACCGACGACGAATTCCGTGATCCCGTTCGTCGGATCAGCGGCGCCCGTCGGCGTCTGCGGCGCGAACCGCTCGTAGTCGTGGTCGTGCCCATTGAGGACGACCTCGGCTCCAGCGTCGTACAGGACCTGCCAGATCGGCTGGACGGACGTGGTGCTCCCGTGCTCGCCGGATGAGAATCGTGGATGGTGCCAGTAAGCGGCCACGCACGCGGTCGGATTGGCGGCAAGATCGGCCTTCAGCCAGTTGTATTGGGCCGAGCCGACACCGCAGCCGCCCACCTGTGAGCAGTTGGAGTCGATCACATAGACCCGCCACGCCCCGAGGTCGTAGGCGTAGTACGAGCGGGCGTAACCGAAATAGCCGAAGTAGCCAGCTGCACCGGCGGTGAGCCAGTCGTGGTTACCCGCCGCCGCCTTCGTTCGAGCCTTGAACCGACCCCATGAAGGCGCATAGCAGTTCGCGAACTCGGCGGGCGTGCCGGAGTCGTAGACATTGTCACCGGCCGTGAAGACGGTACCGGTGATTCCGTCGATGAGGTTTGCGACGGCCTCGTCCCCGGACGACGCGCAGGACGCGATGTCCCCGGCGCCCACGAGGACGGCGGATCCCGATGGGGGAGCCGTCGGTGGGGCGGTGGGTGGCGGCTGGGTGGCCGGCGGCGGGGTCGCCGGCGGCGGGGTTCCCGGCGGCGGGCTCGTCGGTGGAGCCGCGGTCGGGCCAGTCGTCGGAGGCACGGTTGGCGGGACGGTCGGTGGCGCAGCGGTGGGCGCCGTTGTCGGCGAGGTGGTGGGTGGCGGTGCCGAGCTACTCGAGCCGGCCAGCGCATTGAGGTAGGTCGAGCCGTACTGCGTCGTGTTCTCGACGCCGGTCCCCTCGCCCCACTCGTTGAACGTCGTGATCAGCTGCCAGGGCTCACCCGATGCCTTCATGGCCGCGACGTTGCTCGACCAGCGAGCGGTGTCGCGTGCGAGCCGGGCGCTCGTCTCGGACCGCTTCCAGAAACCCGGACTGATGGAGTAGCTGAAACCCGCCTGATGGTCAGCGGCAACCGCCGGGGCGTACTGGTGCCAGGACTCGGGCTGGTTGGCGCAGAGCTTGTAGCCCGGGAACACCTTGAGCACAACGTAGAAACCGGCCGTATTCGCGGCCTTCCAGCGGTCGGCCATGCCACATCCGTCACCACCATCCGCGTAAACGAAGATCACCGGCTTCCCGGCGACCTTCAGGTACCCCGGGTTGGATGCGTAGTGAGAAGCGATGTAGGTCAGGTCCGAGTTGATCTGCGCGGTCGACGGGTCGGACGAACCTTCCTGCTCGTAGTACAGGGTCCAGCGGAACGAGCCCGCGACCGACAGCAACGTCGGGATCCGGTTGTCCGTTGTGCTGCCCTGGCCCCACCAGCTCGCGATCCCGGCCTGGAGCCCAGCTCCCTGCATGGACGCGACGTGCTGGGCGGCGACTGCGGTGGTCCCGTAGTACCCGAGGGTCGGCGTGAACCAGCTGAATGGGTTGTAGCCCTGCTGGTTCCACGCTTCGCCGAACCAGGGGTAGTAGAAGGCGGCTCGGATCGGGAATGACAGGGATGCTCCGGCCGGAACCGAGATCGGCGAAGGGGAAGGCGTCGGGAACCAGGTCGGCGATGCGCCGGGTGTCCCGGGCGGCGTGGCCGTGGCCGGATCGAATCCGATCAGGAACTGCGCCTGGGCCACGTCGCTGATCCGCAGGGCACGATTCTTGGTGTCCACACGCGCCTGGACGGTGTGCCACCCGAAGGCGGCGGTCGCGGGCACGGTGAAGCGGGCGGTGAATGCGCCCTGGCGAGTTGCCTTGAACCGGGGCAGACCGGCCGCCGAGCCATCGAGCGCCAGCTGGCCCGACTGATTCGGCGAGAATCCGGTGCCCGTCACGACGACGTCGTTGCCCTGGAGCGTCCAGCTCGGGCTCACCGAGATCTGGGCGCCGCTGGCGGCCACCGGCACGGTCGTGAACAGCACGAGCGACACCAGGACCGTTGCGGTCATGGCGATCACATACTTGGGTGACATCGATCCGGAACGTGCGGTGCGCACACTGGCGACCGGCCGGTCTGAGAGGCGCTGCGGGGGCGGCGTGGCCTTGTAACGCAATTCGTCAACCTCAGGGGCAAGGACCCGGGGGGAAGGTCGGCGGAGGGTGTCGCACCGACGAGAGCGGTACCGGCAAGACCGGTGCCTGAGTCCTCGATCACCGTAGGCCGAGGTCCGCCGAACCTCGATAGCGAGGTCGTCCCGAAACGGCCGAAACTTCCGGGCCGTGGCGTGCGCGCACCACCCCAGTCCTTTCGCCGGGTTCCTTCGGAGGGCCACAGCCGACGGCGACTACACTTCGTCGATGCCTGACAAGCCGTCCCGGACTGCCGCTCATCTTCTCGTCGAGTGCCTTGAGACCGAGGGCTGCGAGTACGTCTTCTCGGTCCCGGGCGAGGAGACGATGGACATCCTCGACGCGCTCGCGGGGACCGACAAGATCCGCCACATCACGACCCGCCACGAGCAGGGCGCGGCCTTCATGGCCGACGTCTATGGGCGACTGACCGGCCGAGCGAGCGTTGCGATGGCCACGTTGGGGCCTGGCGCGACGAACCTCGTCACGGGGATCGCGGATGCCTTCCTCGATCGCGCGCCGATGGTCGCGATCACCGGGCAGGCCAGCTCGGACAAGCTCCACAAGGAGGCCCATCAGGTCGTCGACATCGTCGGCATGTTCCAGCCCGTCACCAAGTGGAATACGCGTGTCGAGCGCGTAGACGCGATTCCGGAGATCGTTCGGAAGGCGTTTCGCGTGGCGACGCTCGAGAAGCCGGGTCCGACCCACATCGAATTGCCGGAGAACCTCGCCGCAATCGCCCCGGAATCAGGAGATGCGATCCAACCGATCCCTCCCGGCCGGACCTACTTCCCGGAACCGACCGACGAAGCGATCGACCATGGCGCGAGGCTCCTCGCCGCATCCAGCCGGCCGATCATCCTGGCCGGCAACGGCGTCCTTCGGCGCCATGCGTCTGACGCCCTCCGAGCGCTCGCCAATGGCCTCCACGTTCCGGTCGCGGTGACATTCATGGGGAAGGGCGCCATCGACGATCGATCGCATCTGTCGCTCATGGCCGTGGGACTCCAGGCTCGCGATCATGTCCTCGCGGGCTTTGACCGCGCCGATCTCGTGATCTGCATCGGCTACGACCTCGTGGAGTACGCGCCCGCACACTGGAACTCCGACGGGTCCAAACGGATCATCCACATCGACACCCAGCCGGCTGAGGTGGAAGCCGCGTACCAGCCCGAAGTGGAGCTGGTCGGCGACATCGACGGCACGCTCCGGCGCCTGCTGGAGGCCGTCCTCCCCCGGGGTGTCGGCGGCCGCGATGCCTCGGCCCGGCATGCGTCACAGGAGATCCTGGTCAACGCCGACCTTCGGACCGCCCTGCTTGCAGACCTGGTTGCGTGCGAGTCGGACCAGGGTTTCCCGATCAAGCCGCAGCGGGCCATCTACGAGATGCGACGCGCCCTCGAACCGAATGACATCGTCGTCAGCGATGTGGGCGCGCACAAGGTCTGGGTTTCGAGGCTCTATCAGGCGTACGAGCCGAATACCGTGATCATCTCGAATGGATTTGCCGCGATGGGCATCTCCGTCCCCGGTGCGATTGCCGCGAAACTCGTCCACCCGGACCGCAAGGTCATTGCCCTGTGCGGCGATGGAGGCTTCCTCATGAACTCGCAGGAACTCGAGACTGCCAAGCGGATCGGGACCAACATCGTGGTCGTCGTCTGGCGAGACGACGGCTACGGCCTGATCGACTGGAAGCAGCGCAACGAGTTCGGGCGACCGTTCGGCGTCGAGTTCGGGAACCC
>JANMNF010000150.1:0-17085 GCA_031373765.1 Chloroflexota bacterium | reverse complement strand
GCCCAGCGGCGGTTCGACCGGCGCTAAGCGCCCGGCGGTGAAGCGTCCGGCGGCGCAGCGCCCGCTCCGGGGCCGAACCCCGGCATGACGGGAGTGCCACCGCGGCGCCGAAGGAGGACCCAGGCGATGCCGGCGAACAGCCCGAGAACAAGGAGGATCGGCAGCCAGACAATCGCGAACCAGATTCCTGCGGTGGCGAGCCCCTGGAGAATGTCCACGAGGCTCGCGGTCGCCTGATCGACCTGGTCCTTTGGGTCGAACTTCTGCTGCGAGATGACGACTGCGGCGACCGGCTTCAGTCCGAAACCGACCGTCAGCGTCGAGAAGGACGCCTGCTCCTGGAGGTGCTGCTTCTCGGCAGTCGCCTGTTCGATGTCCCCGCGGACCTTCGTGAGCTCGGCCTGGACATCGAGGATGTCAGTGATCTTCGTTGCCTTGGTCATGATCCCTTGCAGCGCTCGTTCGGTCGCCTGCAGGTTGGTGATGCGGGCGGTGAGATCGACCACCTGCCCAGTCACGTCCTGGGTCTGGGTCGCCTCATTGACGACCTTGATGGAAAGCGAGCGCAACGTTGCCAGCGCCTTGTCCCATTGGGGAGCGGGGATCCGATACGTCACCGAGGCCGTGAGGCCGTCGCCATCGCCCGCCTGCTGGGAGGCGCTGACGTAGCCGCCGAGCCCGGTAATGGCGTTGGCCGCGGCTGCGGCTGCAGCCGGGACGTCCTTGACCTGGAGGTCCATCGTCCCGGTCTTGATGATCAGGAGATCGGGTCGCGCTGCGTCGTAGCGGACCTCCTGGTTGCCGTTTCCGCCCGGAGACCCGGCCGCGCCAACAGCAGGGCCAGCGGTCGCTGCCGGAGCGGGACCGCCGTCCACGCCGCTCCCGGTCGTATCCAGGTTCGGACCTGCCGAGGACGCTCCTCCGCAGCCAACCACGACCAGACCGATGATCATGAGAATCAAGAGTCGGGAACTCGAGGAGGGTCGGAGAGGGTTTCGGGTCGCCTTCATGCGCTCGGCGCTCCATTCGTGCTGCGGGCCGGGCCCACGCGGGGCTGTGCCTACGGGACGCCCTGCTGCCGCTCACAGTTCCGTACACGTTGGGACCGCCAATGGTTCAGGGGCGGTATTCGACGCCCTTGGACGACGGCGCGGCAGCCCGTTTCGGAAGCGCCGTTCCCACGAACCCCATGTGAGACCGGTGCCCGCGGCGACGACAGGCATCCTCGAGCTCGCCGACCAGCCGGACCGGCAGCGTTGGGTCAGCGAAGATCGCCGTTCCCACCTGGACCGCGACCGCGCCGACGGCCAGGAAATCGAGGACATCGTCGAGTCCGGTGATCCCCCCGATCGCGATCACGGGGATATCGACCACCTGGCAGACCTCGTAGACCACGCGGAGCGCGACCGGCTTGATGGCCGGACCACTCAAGCCGCCGTAGATGTTGCCGAGCAGCGGCTTCGAGCGGGATCCGGCCACCGCGATTCCCGAGAGCGTGTTGACCGCGGTCAGGGCGTCCGCGCCGGCATCGGCAATGGCACGGGCGATCGGGCGGACATCGGCCACGTTCGGCGAGAGCTTCACAAGAAGCGGCAGGTCCGTCGCGCGCCGGACAGCGGCCGTGACGCCCGCGGCGGCTTCCGCATCGATTGCGAACTGGAGTCCGCCGCGGCCGACGTTCGGGCACGAAATGTTGAGCTCGATGCCGGCAACCCCCGGGATCCCGTCGAGGCGACGGACGACCTCGACGTAGTCACCCACCGACTCGCCCGCGACATTCACGATCACCGGAACGCGCCAGCCCTCCCACGTCGTCGCGTATTTGGCGATGACCGCGTCTACGCCGGGGTTCTGCAGGCCGATCGAATTGAGCATCCCGCCCGGCGTCTCGGTCACGCGCGGAGTTGGGTTGCCGACCCTCGCGCGGAGCGTCGTTCCCTTGCAGCAGATGCCGCCGAGGGCATCGACATCGACGACTTCGCCGTACTCGATGCCGTATCCGAAGGTCCCCGATGCGACGAGGATCGGGTTCGGAAGGGTCAGCCCGCGCCCGAGATCAACGGACAGGTCGATCGGGCCGTCGAGCGGTGTCGGGCTCGCGACGGGCCGAGGACTCGCCGCTTGCTCAACGCCGCGCAACGCGGCGGGGCGGGCGGCCGACTTGCCGCGGCGGTGCTCAGACCCGCCCGCAGACATCGATGTGGCCTTGCCGGCCACGACCCGCCGTTTCGCCTTCATCGACCCCACGAGCCTTCCCAGTCGATCTCCTCGGAGGCGAAGACCGGACCCTCGCGGCACACGCGCTGGGGGATGCCCGAGGTCGCCATGACCACGCAGCCGAGGCAGGCCCCAACAGCACAGCCCATGCGCTGTTCCATGGAGACCTGAAGGAACGCCCTGCGCCGCGCGTTCGGCGAGCCAGCGGGGATCGCCTTTCCGCCGCCCCGTTTTCGGCCGAGCTTGGCCACGCCCATACGGTTACTGCGTGTCGCGGCGAGGCGCGCGAGGGCCTGGAGCATCGGCTCGGGCCCGCACGCGAATGCCTGATCGGCCCAGGCCTCGTAGGCAGGGATGAGGTCGGTCACGTAGCCGTGATGACCAACCGATCCATCGTCGGTGGCGATCACGTACTCGACCTCATCGGGCAGGAGCGAGGTCGGATAGACATCCCGCGCGCTCGCCGCCCCGAACAGCAGCGTGACCTGGCGCCCATCCCGGATTGCCTCGTCGGCCAATGACCGGACGCCGGCCATGCCGAGGCCGCCGGCGATCAGGAGCAGGTGCTGGCTGCGCGGGTCCACCTCGAAGGGGCGGCCGAGCGGGCCGAGCATGTCGATGGTGTCGCCGGGTCGAAGATGGGTGAACCACTCGGTCCCGCGGCCGATCGTCCGGAAATGGATGCTGATCGTGCCCGTCGCGACATCAGCGGTGTTGATCGAGAACGGCCGGCGCAACACAAAGCCCGAGAGATCGCCGGTTCGCACGTGGACGAACTGGCCGGCACGCGATCCCGTGGCCAGCGCGGGAGCGTGATACGTCTGAAGCCACTGGCCTGGCAGGATCTCGCGGGCCTCGATCAGTTCGGCGCCGACGAGACGCATTTCAGTTGCGCCGGTCGCAGGCCGCTCCCGCGTGAGCCGGCAGGGTTTCGGGGATCACGCGTCGTCGTCGGCTTCGTTGGCCGCGACCTCGGGAAACGCCTCGGCCACAGCGTCGGCCAGGTCGCCGAACACATCGGTCGGATCGTAGAACCGGACGATGGACTCAGGCGTGTCCAGGTCCGTCCAGCCCGAGTCTCCCTCGGGGATGACCCGGCCTCGGAAGCCCGGCAATCCGAATTCGAGGTGCTCGTCCAGATCATCGACGATGACGACACTGCCGACGGTCGACATCAGGGCGTTCGCGGCATTCTCGAACTGCTCGATCAGGCCGGACTCGGCTCGCTGGCTGCGCTCCTGGAAGTCGAGGGCGAGCTCGTACAGCATGACGTGGGCGCTCCGGCCGTCGGCCGGCGCGGCTCCTAAGGGCTGACCCTCGGCCCAGCGATCGGCGGCGGCAGCGTACGGGTCCGGGCCATCGATCGTCATGATCGGGCCACCGTCCTTCGACTCGTCTGCGGATGCCCCTTCGGACCAGACTCCGTCCCGAGCTGCATCGGCAAAAGCCGCGAACACGTCGGCCGGGTTGTAGAGCTCCACCAGCTCGCCGCCGGTTTCGATGATCTCCGTCTCGGAGTGCCATTCGCCGGTCGCGTCGTCGTACACGCGGCTTCGACTCCGGAACGTACCGTCGGGCGCAATGGCCAGGTAGTCAGGGTCGTCGTCGATCAGGGTCAGTCCGCCGATCGAGGCAAGGCGCTCGGCCTGGTCCCGAAGGAACCGCTCCAACTGCTCGCCGCTGCGGACGAGGAATTCGGATCGATCCAGGGCGGCGTCCCGGGCCATTTCCGCGAGGAGTTCGTTGCGTTGACCGTCCATCACATCTCCTACCCGTGGAATTCGAGGTCGGGACCCATGCGCTCCCGGAGGAACATCGAGTGGTGGCGCTCGAAGATCCACTCCCCGGCACGATGGCCGAGTGCGCGGACGCTTTCGTCCGCTTCGAGGAGGTCGAGGGTGGCGTAGCTGGGCAGGTCGAGCATGATCACGTTATCGAAGTCCCAGCCATGCGCGACGTTGAACCAGCCGATGAGCTTGATGCCGTATTTGGCCTCGTACTCCTTCATCTGGCGCGGAAACAGCGTCTTCATGAAGAACTTGAAGAACGGATCGCGGCCGCGGCGGACGGAGAAATACGTGGCGAGCACGGGCACGGGGTCGATGAGCCTCCTGAAACTGAGCGCCGGTCGTTCGGCGCCGCGCCTATTCTCGCACGCCGTCGTCGGGCGCCCGGGTCGCAGCCGCGTCTGGATCCGGGCCCGCTGTGATCTCCGGTTCCGCAGTGGTGGTGGCGTCTCCGCCCGCTCCGCTGGTGGCGGCATCGGCGTCCTCGATCTCGCCCACGGTCATGCTCCGGGACGCGAGCGGACGACGCCGGCCTTCGGCACGCCGGTCGGCGGCGATCAACCGCAACAGGAAGATGATGGTCTGCCCGGCGACGAGCAGCAGGACGAGAACGCTGATCAGGAGGAAGGCGCTCACTTGAAACGGCCAGTTCCAGGCGACGCTCAGCGGCGTCAGGATCAGGAACGCCACGAGAACGACGATCTGCGACCAGAAGCACCCGAGCCCCGGGCCCTTCTCCGAATCCAGGGGGGCGCCCTTGTACTGAACGTCACGACCGGTGGGTGAGGGTTCTGGGTCAGTCACCGGTGCATGGTACCGAGGCGCTGCGAATTCAGGCTGAGGGATCCGGCTCCCGGCGGTCGGTGGCGTGAACCCGCGTCCACAGCTCCGCGGCGATCAGCGACAGCGCCACGGGCTCTGCAAAGGCCGCCTGCAGGAGCCCCGGCGACCCTCCCGGAACGTCGATACGGAGGTCGGAAGTGTCGGGACCGGCCGTGCCAACGGCCACGACCGTTCCACCGCGTCCGTGGATCACATCGACGAGCTCGCGGTCGTATGTCGTACCCGACAGGAGGACCGCTCGATATCCGGGCAGCGCGGTGTAGAGGCCCACATGGAGCCAATCGCCGGCATCGGTCACATCGGCGTCGATCCGCGGACCTTCACGGAATAGCAGCGCCGCCTGCTCGGCCGTCCCCAGGGCCGACGCGTCGGCGAGGAGGTGGATCGGGGCCCCGGACTGGAGGAGATCGGCTGCAATGCCCGACCAGGCATCGCGGCCGACAAGAACGGCGTTCACGTTTCGCGCTGCGTCCTCCAACAGACCACGGGCATCGAGTTCGACTCCGATCGACGCGGCCATCCGACACAGGGCGGCAACCGTCGCGGCATAGGTAACTGATGCGACGCCACTCAGTTCGGCGCCGGCGTCAAGGGTCAGGACGGCATCCGCAACCTCGCCGAGCGGAGAGACCGGCTGGTTGGTGATTACGAGGACCCCGGCGCCGGATCGCCGACCTCGCTCAGCGGCGGCCACGGTTTCAGGCGTCCTGCCCGAACTGGAAATCGGAACGAGCAGCGTTGCTCGGTCGAGCGGTGCGGGTCGTGACGTCGATGCATGCTCGACCACGACCTCGAGGCCGGCGGCCACCAGGGCCGGCGCCACCACCAGCGCAGCGAACCGTGAGCTGCCGAGTCCGGTGAGCACGATTCGTTGCGGCGAGGTTCCGATTGCGGGAGGAAGTGGAACCGGCTGTCGCGCCGCTTCGGCGTGGCCTCGCAGGAGCTCCGGGACACGCTCGAGGTCGGCGATGAGCAGCGATGCCCGATCGATCACGTCTGTGTCTCGAATTCGTCACCAAGGAGGGCACGGATCCCACCCATCGGCGCGTACAGCCAGGCTGGAAGAAACGTTGCCGCATAGATGAACTCGGCGAGTTCCTTCTCGACCTCGAACGCGGCGAGGAGCTCCGGATCGGGCAGCCATTCGGGATCGCCGAGGCCGTTCGCATAGCCTCGGATGAAGGCGGTCTGCGCGGAGTGGATCCACGCTTCGAGCGCTTCTATGGCCGTGCGCCCGGACAGGTCCGAACCCAGGCGTGCCCGACGCAGGCCGCTGCGGGCGACATGATCGATCGAGCGAAGCATGCCCACGACATCGCGCAACGGGCTCGACACGGAACGCCGGTCGGCCGGATCACGCGTCGGATCGCCTTCGAAGTCGATGATGACGACGTGGTCAGGTGTCGGCAGGACCTGCCCGAGGTGGAAATCCCCGTGGATTGCCTGGAGCATCGTGGAGTCGGCGCTCGTGCGGAACCCATCCAGCCGTCCGAAGATCGACGATCGCGCACGTTCGAGGCGGATGGCCTCCCGCTGGTCGACGGCGCCGACCGCGGCGATCGCGGCATCGAGCGCCGAGGCGCCCGTGGCCTGCCACTCGGCGCGGTCCTCCAGCGTTGGCGGCCGTGGCGCCTGGTCGCGATCCGTGAGACCAGCGAGCGAGCGATGCAGCCGGCCCGTCGCAAGGCCGATCTCGCCCAGCATTTCCGTCGAGGTCATCTCGACACCGTCCGTCAACCAAGCGGCAAGACCCTCGGCAAGCCACTCGAAGGCATCGAGGGCATCCGGAATGAACCCCTGCTCGATCGCGACCGACGTGATCGTCCCGTCGACCAGCCGCAGCTCGACACTACCGTGCCAATCCGGGACCGGGGCCTCGGGCCTATTCGCCATTGCCCGCAATGTCTCGGCCTCGGGATTGCGGCCCGCGGTCAGACGCCGGTAGAGCTTGAGGACCGAATCCTCGTCGAGAATCACGCTCGTATGCGATTGATCGCCGGGCACGGGCCGGACTTGGCTCGTCGATGCCGCAGCGACGACGAGGGACTCGGTGGGTCCCGTGTGGCCCCACGCGCCTGGGCGTCCTGGCTGGCCGATGAGATGGCCGCCCTGCGTTCCGGCCACCTGGCCACCATCGATCATCAGCTCATGGAGGCCCGTCCAGGTCGCCGTGTCGTCGATTGGCACTGTGAACAGGGCCCGCGCTCCGCCGGCCATGGCCGCCTCTACGACCACCAGGCCCCCCGAGGCCCCGAGCGGAAAGGCATCCACAATGGAGATCCGCTCGATCTGCGCGCGGGCGAGCCCCGACCAGCGAGCATTCGCGATGCCGTCGATCCCGAGGGCGGCAACGGCGGCAGCCGCACCCGGAACCGCCTCGCGGACGAGTGGCTGCGACCTCGCACCGGACGGCTCGACGTCGGCCGGATCATCGCCCGGTTCAGTCGTCGACGACAAGGATTCCGTCGTTCTCCTCCCAGGCAATCGCGACCTCGGCGCCGACGACCAGCTCGCCCATGGCCCCGGCGTCGACGCGAGCCACGATCGCCCCGCCATCAGGCAGGTCCACGACGACCTTTCGACTTCCGCCGAGGTAGATCGTCTCGGTGACCTGCCCGCGGACTACGGCATTGCTGTTTGCATTGATCGCCGCGAGTCTCGTTCGTTCCGGGCGAATGACGATGGCGGCCAACGAGTCATCCGTAAGGCCGAGAGCGGCTGCAGCGGCGCCATCGATCGGCACGCTGACATCGCCGACGCGGAGGGTTGCTCCGTCTGGCGCGAGAACGACCGTCCCCCGGAGGACGTTCGCTTCTCCGAGAGCCGTCGCCACCGCACGGCTGGTTGGGCGCTCCCACAGGTCGTCCGCGGGCCCGACCTGGAGCACACGCCCCGCTCGCATGACCGTCACCCGATCCGCGAGCGCCAGGGCCTCTTCGTGATCATGGGTCACGACGATGAACGTGATGCCAACCGCGTGCTGAAGTCGCTTTAACTCCATCTGCATCTCGATCCGGATCTGCCGATCAAGGGCGGCGAGCGGCTCATCGAGCAGCAGGACGCGCGGGCGCTTGATGAGTGCACGAGCGAGCGCTACGCGCTGGCGCTGACCGCCCGACAACTGGTTCGGTCGGCGACGCTCATACCCCTCGAGGCGTACGAGGGCGAGCGCTTCGTCGACCCGCTGCTGGATCTCCGGCGCCGAGATGCCCTCCATGCGCAATCCATAGGCAACGTTGTCGAAGACGCGCATGTGGGGGAACAGTGCGTAGGACTGGAACATCAGGTTGAGCGGCCGATGAAACGGCGGAATACCCACGAGGTCCGTGCCATCCAGCGTGATCGTGCCCGAATCGGGGGTCTCGAACCCGGCCAGCATCCGGAGGATGGTGGTCTTGCCGCAGCCAGATGGGCCGAGCAGTGCAAAGAACTCGTTCTCGAGGATCGAAAGGCTCACGTCATCGACCGCAACGACGCTTCCAAATCGCTTGGTGATGCCCTCGATCGCGATGATCTCGCGGCCGCTCATGCGTCGGTCTCCCCGAGACGCTGCGACACGAGTACGAGGGTGACGCTGATGAGCAGCACGAATGTCGCGATGGCGTTGACCTCCGGCGTGACCCCGAACCGGATCATCGAATACACCTGCGTCGGGAAGGTTTCGGTGGTGCCCTTCGTGAAGAAGGCGATGATGAACTCGTCGAAGGAGAGCGTGAAGGCGAGCAGGCCGCCGGCGATGACGCCAGGTGCAATCGTGGGCAGGGTGATGTTCCAGAAGGTCCGGCGCTCGTTCGCTCCGAGGTCGAGCGACGCCTCCTCGATCGATCGATCGAAATTACGGAGCCGCGTCCGGACCACGACCGCCACGAACGCAATGTCGAACACCACGTGGGACAGGATCACCGTCCAGAGGCCGAGCTCGAGGTTGAGCAGGCCGGCGAAGACAAGGTTGTAGAAGCTCAGGAGAGCAATCGCGAGAACGATGTCGGGGACGATCATCGGCACGTACACGACGCTGTCGAGGAGTGAACTGTGGGTAGTCCGCTCGAGGCCGAGGGCGAGGAGCGTGCCGATGACCGTGGCGATCACGGTCGTCACGCCACCCACGATCAGGGTGTTCCGGAAGGCCTGAAGAAGGCCCTCGTTCGAAAGCACCGAGGCGTACCAGTCGAGGCTGAACCCGGTCCATGCCGTCGGCTGGCCGGATTCGTTGAAGGACAGGCCCACGACAACAGCAATCGGCAGGTACAGAAAGCCGACAACGAGCGCGAATTCGACGCGCATGAGCCGACGGCCGAGGGCCCAGCTAGGCATGGATCGCCTGTTGTCGATCGCGATCCTGGAGCCACGCCTGGATGAACAGCAGGACCCCCATTATCGCGATCAGGGCGAGGGACAGGACGGCACCGAATGGCCAGTCGCGGGCCTTGAGGAACTGTGCCTGGATCAGGTTGCCAACCATGATGCTGAGCCCGCCGCCGAGGAGGTCCGGGACGATGAAGTTGCCGAGGCTCGGCACGAACACGAAGATGCAGCCCGCGGCGAGCCCCGGCAGGGTCAGTGGCAACGTCACGCGCAGGAAGGTTCGGATCGGATTGCCGCCAAGGTCCGCCGATGCTTCGCGAAGCTCCGGCTGGAGTCGCTCAATGGACGAGTAGATCGGCAGGATCATGAGCGGCAGGTAGCCGTAGACGAGGCCAAGGACGATCGCGAACTCGTTGTACAGGAGCGGGAGCGGCTCCTTGATCAAGCCGAGGGACTCAAGCCCTCGATTGATCAGGCCCTCGCCGTTGAGGAGGACGATCCATGCGTACGTCCGGATGAGCAGGCTCGTCCAGAACGGCAGGATCACGAGTACCAGAACCGGAGTCCTCCAGCGCCGGGGAAGCGTGGCGATGAAGTAGGCGGCCGGGTAGCCGATCAGCAGGGCAATGACGGTGGCGATGACCGCGACCCGGAGCGAGAAGAGGAATACGCGCAGGTAGAGCGGGTCGAGGGCGCGAACGAAATTGTCGAGCGTGAATGTCGGAACCACGCCGCCATACGTCCCACGCTGGAAAACGCTATAGGCGATCACGAGACCCACCGGGACGACCAGAAACACGGCCCACCAGCCGAGTGCGGGGCCGAGCAGGAGTAATCGACGTTTCATGCTGGAAGTGAGCAGGGTGCCGGCCGAAACGGCCGGCACCCTGCTGGACCGCTACTGGCCGGCGGTGATTTCGGCGACGATCTTGGCCCAGATCGGGGCCGCGGCGCCGAGGTCGCGCTCCGGCTCGCCCTTGAGCAGTTCCGCGCCGGTCATCGCCAGGTTCGGGTAGGCGGCGAGGGTGGCTGCATCCACGAGCGCCATTGCCTTGGGGTTCGGGACCTTGTACAGCGTCAGGTCGACGACGGTCTTGGCCACTTCCGGCCGAAGGATGTAGTCGATGAACGCGTACGCGGCAGCCTTGTTCTTCGACGACTTGAGGACGACCATCGTGTCACTCCACAGGTCACTGCCCTCGGACGGGATCACGAACTTGATGTCAGCGTTGTCGGTGATTCCGTAATTGCACCAGCCGTCCCAGGCTTCGACCAGGAGGGCCTCGCCCGATACGAGCTTGGAATAGAACGTCGTGTCGTCATAGGCAAGGAGATGCTTCTTCGCTTCGATCAGGAGATCTCGTGCCTCGTTGAGCTTGGCCTCATCGGTCTCGTTGACGGAGTAGCCAAGCGACTTGAGCGCCGGGAGCAACAGCCACCGGTCCGTTGCCAGCGCGGTGACCTTCTTGTCGAGTTCCGCTGATGGCTTCAGCAGGTCATTCCAGCTGCTCGGTGTCCCGCTGACGAGGTCGGACCGATAGCACAGGCCGGTCGTTCCCCACGTGTAGGGCACGGAGAACTTGTTGCCGACGTCGTAGCCGAGCTTGTCGGCCTCGGGGCTGAGGTTGCCGATGTTGGCGAGCTTGCCGTGGTCGAGGGCTTCGGCCCAACCACGATTGTTCAGGCCCTCGGCAAACGGCGCCGACACGAACACGATGTCGAACCCGTTGCCGTTCGAGGCGTCGAGCTTGCCGACGATGTCCTCATTGGTCGTGTGCTTGCTCCACTCGACCTCGACTCCGGTCTCGGCCGTGAAGTTCTTGATCAGGTCTTCCGGGAAGTAGAGGTCCCAGTTCGAGACCACGATCTTGCCTGATGGCTTCTCCGGGGTCGGGCTGGCAGCACTGCCGCAGGCTGCGACGATCAGGGCGAACACGCCCAGAAGTGCGAGTGCACGCCGACCGGTGCCGTGCGTCCTTCGAATGTTCATGGATCCCTCCTCCAGTGATTGTCGGTACCCGTTCGTCATGTCCGCATGACCGGTTCCCCGGTCAACGCCACGCGTTCGATGAGCCCGGCTGCCCGGGCAGTTCCCGAGGTTCCGCGGATGCGCGCCGACATGGCCGCCATCCGTCCGTTGAGTGATGTATCAGCGAGCAAGCGCTCGACGGCCCCGGTCAACTCCTCGTCCTTGAATTCGTACGTCGACAGGCGGACACCGAATCCCGTCTCGTCCACCCGCTGGGCGTTGTCCACCTGGTCCCAGAAGAGTGGCAACACGATCATGGGCTTGCCGTGGTGGAATGCTTCGGTGACCGTGTTGTTACCACCGTGGGTGATGACCAGATCGACTTGCGGAAGAACCGCGGGCTGAGGCAAGAACCCGGATCCGGCCATGTTGTCGTTGAGCCTGATTTCATCCGCGAGCGGTCCCATCGACACGATCACCCGATGGCGTGTCGTCCCCATCACGTCGACGAGCCGCTGCATCAGCCCGACATCCGCGGCGCCGAGGCTACCGAGGGACAGATAGACGAGCGCGCCGTCGCCATCCCGCAAGTGCTCGGGGAGGTCCCATGTCTCGCCGGTGTCGCGGACCGTCGAATCGAGCCGATGCCAGGTCGGCGCGAGTGGACGAGCCCGGTCGTAGTCGGCCTCGGCCGGGTAGGAATACAGGTTCAGCCAGGGCGATTCATGAATGAACTCAGGTCCGAACTCGGTCCATGCAAGGGGCGGCGCGCCTCGATCACCCACGAAGGCATTGAAGTCGTCCCACATCGGGCGATGGGTCCGGTCCACCTCCGCCAGGAAAGCTCCCCAACCCGACCGATTTGCGGCCGGGTAGCCCGACGAGAGCGGCGGCACAGCAGCATCCTTGAGCTCGGCCGGATTGCAGGACACGATCCTGACCCAGGGACGACCAGACGCGGCGAGGGCCGGAAAGACAACCACATTGTCCTCGACCAACACGTCGGGCCGCACCTCCTCGATGATCTCGCGCAGGCGGTCATCGACGTACTTCGAGCCATCAATAAGCGCCTGCCAGGTCGGCGCCATGAACTCGCCGAGTTGCTCAATCGTGGGCTTGCGAAAGGTCGGCGCCGTGTCCCGGATGAAGTCAATCCAGAACTGACCTGGGATTTCCTCGGTCTCGGGCGCCGGACCGAGGCGCATCAGGCGCTCCTCGAAGCCCTGAGCCTCGAGACGCCCGGCGAAGGACTCCTCGACGATGAAGACCACGCGATGGCCATTCCGCTGCAACTGCTGTCCGATGCCGACGCAGTTGTTGGTGGGCCCGTAGGCGCCTTCCGGAAAGAACACGATCGTCCGAGCTTCCGCCACGAAACCTCCTTTCCCGGTCCAGGCCGTCGATGGTTTCGCAGGAGTATGGCGGGCAGTCGCAGGCTCGTCACGACTCTCCCGTCTGACGGATCAAGGTCAGCCGGCGCGGGGGCCGGGCCTCGGCGCGGCGATGTACTCAGGCCCGGGCGCTCGGGCCGACCAACCCAGCGTCCCGTACCATCGGGCCATGCCCCCGCACGACCGTCCGTCACGTCCGACCCGCCCGCCGGTGCCCGATGCATTCGATGCCCGCTTCGCGTGGCACCCGGAACCCGAGCTGCTCGGGGTCCGCGATCCCGCGACCTCCCGGGAGGCCCTTCGGGCGCTGGGCGTCGCGACGTGGGAGGCGGGTCTCGACTACCTCTACGATCACGGCCTCGAGCGAGCGATGGGCTCGTACACCGAATTCGCATCCCTGCGCGGCCGGTACTTCGGTCCATCCGGTGAGCCCGGACCAGCCCCAACGGAGCCGACCGCCCTACCGACCCTGCTCGATGAGTTCCGTGATCGGATCGCCCCGAATACGGTCAGCGCCTGGCATCCCCGCTCGTTCGGATACTTCACGCCGCCGCCCCTGATCGCCTCAATCGTCGGTGAGGTCCTGAGCCAGTTCGCGCAACAGGGCGTGGACATCTTCCATGCCGGACCGATCGCAGCGACGATGGAGGAGGAAGTCATCCGCTGGCTGTGCGACCTGCTCGGCTATGACCGCGCGAGCTTCGGACTGCTCACGTCCGGCGGGGTGATGGCCAACTTCATCGGCATGGCTCTGATGCGGGATGCCCATGTACCGAGGGTGATGGGCCTCGATCGGCCGCCGCGCGGTGCGGCCCTCGAGGGTCTGCGGGTCTACACCGGCGACCAGAGCCACTTCTCGATCGGACGGGCGCTCGATGAGCTGGGGTTCCCGATCGAGACCCTCGTCACAGTGCCGGCCGACGATGACTTCCGGCTCCGAGCCGGGGCGGTCGGTGCGGCCATCGACGCGGACCGGGTGCGCGGGCTCACGCCGATTGCCATTGCGGCCGTTGCCGGTTCCACGAACACCGGCGCGGTCGATGCCATCGGTGAGCTCGCCGACCTGGCTACCCGCGAAGGCCTGTGGCTCCACGTCGATGCGGCCTACGGCGCGGGCGCGCTCCTGTCGGCCCGCGACGCCGGGCGAGTGCCGGACCTCGACCGGGCGGATTCGGTCACGATCGACCCCCACAAGTGGTTCTTCCAGGCCTATGACATCGGTGGGCTCATGGTCCGCGACGGGTCAGCTCTCGAGACGGTCTTCGGTGAGCGGCGACCCGAGTACTACCGGGCCGGGCACGGCTCGATGGCCTCGAGTCCGAGCGCCGATGCGCTCGCGACCCCCGATCCCCAACTGGACGACGATTCCCACGGTGCCGGCCTGAACTTCTGGAAGCTCGGGTTCGAGGGCACCCGGCGATGGCGGGCACTCAAGCTGTGGTTCTCGTGGCGCCACCTGGGCACTCCCGGCTTCGGCCGGCTGATCGAGGCCAACAACGACGTTGCGGCGCATCTCGCCACGGTCATCGCGGCGAGCAACGACTTCGAGGCGCTCCCCGCGGTTCCGAACCTTTCGGTCGTGTGTTTCCGGCACCTCGTCGCGGGGCTCGATGGTGAGGCTTTGGACAAGCATCAGGACCGCCTCCAGCGCGATCTCGAGGCCTCCGGCGAAGGCTGGGTCTCGACCACTCGTCTGCGCGGCTCGACCTGGCTGCGGGCCGGGATCCTCAACACGCAGGCAACTGAGTCCGACGTCGAGGGTCTGCTCGAAACGCTCCGCGACTTGGCTCCGGATCCAGGCTAGGCGTCGTCCACGAGGCCTGCGTCGGTGCGCGGTGACGTTCTCGTGCGCCACATCGTCACCGCCAGGACGGCGAACAACGCAATGGCCCCAAGGACGATGCCCGACTGTTGCGCCAAGTCACGCGCGAGGTTATAGGCCTCCGCCTCCCCGTATTGGACTCCGATCAAGCTTGAGCACATCGTCGTCGAAGGCCCTGAGTAGACGGCCGTTGCCGCGCACATCGTCGGGAGGACCGCCCAATAGCCCACCACGTACCCGATGACGGCGAACAGCGGCGGCCAAAACAGCCTCGAACGGTGTCGAAGCCTGCCGAGGACCAGCATCGTGACCCCGACGATAAAGAAGGGCAGGCCAATACTGAACATGCCCAGGACGCCGAAGACGATGAGGCCGCCGGCCACGGCCCAGTACCCCATGATCACGTGCCTCTCAGTCGCGCACCGGTTCGTTGACGCCGCGGAGCGCGAGTCGATCCTGCATCCGGAAGAATTCGCCGATCACGGGCAGGAACCAGGGTCGGCCCTCGTACGGTACCGGAACCATCTGGAACCGCAGCTTGGACAGGGCGGGCGCTGCGCCGCCACCGAGCCATTCTGCGGCGCGCGTTCCGAGATATGTGGACAAGAGCACACCCGTCCCCGCGTATCCGGTCGCGTGCATGATCCCGCCGAGACGACCGATATGGGGCATCCGATCGAAGGTCATCGCGACCTTGCCGCCCCACGAGTAGTCGATACGATGGCCCGCAACCTGGGGATGGATGTCGAGCATTCGGGCGTGGAGCAATTTCGCGGTCCGATCGGTGCTGGTCGGAATGAAGCTCACGCGGCCCCCGAAGATGAGCCGTCGATCCGCCGATACGTGCCAGTAGGACAGAAAGTTCCTGGTGTCGAAGTAGGCGCGACCGGTCGGTGACAGCTCGTGGGCGAGGTCGGCGGGCAGCGGCTCCGTCGCGATGATGTAGCTCCCGATCGGCACAATCCGGCGACGAACGCTCGGCGCGGCCCCATCGGTGTAGCCGTTCATCGCCACGAGGACCTCGCGCGCGAGGATGGCGCCGCGGGATGTCTCGACGACGAATCGCCCATCGCCCTGGCGACGGATCGACAGCACCGGTGTGGATTCATGCAGGTCGGCACCGGCCCGCTCGGCCATCCCCACCAAGCCCGCGAACCACTTGCCGGGATGGAGGACACCGCCCGGCCCGATGGCCAGGCCGCCGTGATACGCGTCGGTCCCGATCTCGGAACGCAAGTCCGCTTTCGCCACGACATGTGCGGTCATCCCGAAGCCCTTGAGGGCCTCGGCCTCCTCGCCGAACGCAGCCGCGTGACTGGGGGCCCAGGCGAGTTCGAGCCAGCCGCTGGTGCGCAACTCGGCGTCGATGTCGTTGTCCCGGATGAGACCCGTGACGAGGTCCAACGCCTCCACGGATTCGCCATGGAGGGCTCGCGCCAGTTCAGGGCCGTACCGCTTGATGAGCGCTGGCGCGCCCCACTTGTAGCCGGGGTGGATGATCCCGCCGTTCCTGGTGGATGCGCCCCAGCCGAGGGTTCTCGCTTCGAGCAGAACAGCCTTGGCGCCCTGAAGGGCGAGTTTGCGGGCTGCCGCAACACCGGTGTAGCCGCCGCCCACGATCGCCACGTCGACGATGTCCGGGAGCCGGCGGCCGCTCCGATCGTGGAGCGAGGGCATCGTCGCGTGCCAGTACGGTCGGCGTTCGTAATCGGGGTTGAGCGCGGGCTTGGTCATCGCGCGCATCGTAGCGCGGGAGTGTCGCGTCAGGCGTCGGGGGCTTGCCACGCAATACGGCCATCGGCCACGGTCAACAGCACTCGACCCGAGAGTTCTCGGCCGAGCAGGGGCGAGTTCTTGCCCTTCGACGCCAGGGTCGCGCTGGTCACCCGCCAGGTATCGGATCGATCGAAGACGACGAGGTCAGCCGACGCGCCCTCGATGAGCCCGACGCCCCCGCTTCCGCCGGGCGATCGGCCCCCAAGGACGCGAGCCGGTCCGGTCGTGAGCGCCGCAATGGCCGTGGCAAGCGTCAGCTGGCCCGCATCGACGGCGGCGAGGACAAGGCCGAGCGCCGTTTCAATCCCACTGATCCCATTGGCAGCTAGCCCGAATTCAACGGCCTTGTGGACTTCGGCATGCGGCGCGTGGTCCGTGGCGATGGCGTCGGCCGTCCCATCGGCCAGGGCGGCCAGGCAGGCGAGAGCATCGTCTGCGCCGCGCAGTGGTGGATTCACCCGCAGGGCGGAGTCGAACGGGAGCGCCTCGATGACACCGTCGCGCCACGGATCTCCGGTTCCGCCATCGCCGGTCACGGCCTCCCAACTCCACCGCCGTGCACCGGCAAGCCACTCGTCGGTGAGTGCGACGTGATGCGGGGTGACGTCGCAGGTGACCGGCAGGCCAGCCGCCTTCGCACGACGAACGAGATCAAGAGCCCGCGCCGTGGACAGATGCGTGAGATGCAGGCGGGCACCGGGCACGTCGCGCAGCACGTCGGCGAGGAGGGAAAGATCTCGACCCACGGCGGCCGCCTCCGCCGCCACGGGCCAGCCACGGAGCCCGAGCACCGTGGCGACCAGGCCGTCGTTCGCCTCGGCTCCGTCCGTGAGTGTCCGATCCTCGGGGTGATCCACGATCGGAAGACCGAGCATCCCGGCATATGCCAGGGCGTTGCGGAAGAGTGCCGGGGAATGGACCGGCGATCCATCGTCGCTGAAGCCGACCACGCCCGCGTCCGCGAGCTCCCCAAGA
>JANMNF010000149.1:0-17942 GCA_031373765.1 Chloroflexota bacterium | reverse complement strand
TTGGTGCCGAGGTTGCCGCCGATCGAGCAGCTCTCGTAACTCGCCGGATCCGGGGCGTAGAACAGGCCCTCGGCCGCGACCGCCGCCTTCAGGGCGGCATTGATGACCCCGGGCTGCGTGACCACGCACAGGTTGGCGGCGTCGATCTCGAGGACCTGGTCCAGGCGGGTCATGACGATCGTGACCGCGCCTTCGATCCCGGCCGCGCCACCCGACAGCCCCGTGCCTGCCCCGCGGGGAACCACTGCGACCCGATGCAGGCTGGCCAGTCGAAGCAGGCCCGAGACGTCGGCGGTCGAGACGGGAAATGCCACCGCGCCGGGCAGGCCGGCCTCGAGATAGGCGGTTTCGTCGAGCCGATACGACTCGCGCTCCGTCGGGTCGATCAGGACCCGCACGCCGGGCAATTCCGTGGCGACGTCGTCGAGCATGCTGGCCAGAGCCGCGGGGTCCGTGCGGGCGATCATCCGGCGATGGTAGCCGCGCTCCGGCGCACGGGTCACGTCGCGGAACCGTGCGGCGTCCTACGATCCATTCCGATGAGTTACCGACACGCGACGGATCGCGCCTCTCTCGTTGCCGTATTCGTCGCGCTCGCCATCCTCTCCGGAGCCTGCGCGCCACGGGACGCGTCGCAGAGCGCCTCGCCGCGGGCATCCCAGGGATCCGGGCCGATGGTGCCGGCCACCCCGACCCCGGGCCCAACCGCAACGCCGACGAGGTCGGCGACCGCCGTGCCCTCCCCCTCCGCGACCGTTCCTGGAACTGCGATCGTGCCGGGAAGCGTGGATCGCTCGTCCCTCGAGCTCGAGGCGACCTATGACGCGGGCGTCGATATCGCCGTTGCCACCGGCGTCGTGACCGTGGCCGTGACGATGAGCGTGCGCAATGCCTCGGGCGGGCCGATCGACCGAATCGAGTTGAATACGATCGCCGCACGGCTTGGGAAGATGACGCTCCGCGGCGTCTCGGTTGACGATCGATCCGTGACCGCGACCGTCGATGACCAGACGATCCTCGTGCCGCTCGGTGGCCTGCTGCCGGACGGCGCATCGACCACGGTTCGCATCGGCTACCGCGCGACGCTGACCCGCGATCTGGCGGGCTCCGACTGGCTGTTCAGCCGTTCGGGCGGCACGATCGCGATGTACCGCTGGATCCCATGGGTCAGCAAGGCCGTGCCTTTCGATCGTCCCAACCACGGAGATCCGTTCGTGACGCCGACCAGCTCCGAAGTCCACGTCCGCGTCACCACCGACGTCCCGATGATCCTCGCCTCGCCCGGGCGTCGCCCGACCCTCGACGGTCTGACCGCGACCTTCGAGGTCAGCAACGTGCGCGATGTCGCGATCGTCCTGGCGGCCGACTTCATCGAGACCGTCGCCGATGCGGGCGGCGTGGCCGTTCGTGCCTATACGCGGCCGGGGGGCCTCGATCGCACGCGGGTGATCGCGCAGGTCCAGCACGCAATCAAGGGGATCGGCGACCAGGTCGGCGTCGCCTATCCGTGGCCATCGTTCACGGTTGCCGAGACCGCCGGCGGCTACGGCATGGAATCACCGGCGATGATCTGGATCCCGCGCCCGACGACGCGGGCCAACCTCCCGTACCTGGTCCACCACGAGACCGCCCATCAATGGTTCTACGGCCTCGTCGGCAACGACCAGCAGGGCGAGCCGTTCGCCGATGAGGCTGCGGCGGACTACGTGGCGCGGACGGTCCTCGGGATCCGGCGTGCGAGCCGATGTGCCGTGGCGCCGCTCGATCGCGCCATCACCCGCTACTCCCAGGCGTGCTACTACGAGGTCGTCTACATCCAGGGCGGGAACGTGCTCGATGAGCTGCGTCGGAACATGGGCACGGCCACGTTCTGGGGCGCCATGGGTGGGTACCTCGTGGACCATCGGTTCGGTCTGGCCGGCACCCGAACGCTCCTCGATGCGCTGGTGAAGGCAAGCCCGATCGATCTCGGTCCGATCCTGCGAGCGCGGTTCCCGGCGCTCTACTGACCGGGAGCTGGTTTGCCGCGTCTAGCGGTCCCCGGGCCGACGCCCAACGAGCCACCATGCAGCCGGAAACGCGATCGCGGCCAGGGCCAACTTGAGGATCTCGACGCCGATGAAGGGCGTGAGCCCGTTGGCAATCGCCCAATCGAGCGGCTGACTGGCCGCGACGGCAAGCCACGGAACGCCGATCGCGAAGATCGCCACGTCGCCGATGAGCATCGCCCCGACCGCGCCACGCAGGTTTCGATCCCAGCCGAGCTCGGCCAGTCGACCGACCAGCGCGCCGGCGAGGATGAACCCGATCAGGTAGCCACCGGTTGCCCCGGACACGATTTCCCAGCCGTGCTTGGCGTCCGCATAGACCGGCAGGCCGACGATACCGAGCAGCAAATAGAGCGTCGTCGCGGCCACGCCGCGCTTGAACCCGAGGGCGCCGCCGGCCAGGAGGACGGCAAAGGTCTGCCCGGAAAACGGCACGGGATTGCCCGGAAGGTAGAAGCGCACCTGCGCAGCTACGGCGATGAGCAGCGCGCCGAGCAGGATCAGCGCGAGGTGGCGAAGCCGGACCCCGAGCCCGTCCGAGACGCGGACCGGTACGAGAAAGTCAGCAATCGTGATTCCGCGCTCGCCGGCCGCCGAGCGGTCCAGACGCGGCACCGTGATGGTCATGCAATCCTCCAGACGCGGAACCCGGCCGCGGGGGGCGAGTCTAGCAGACCAACTGGTGCCTTCTGAAGGCCCGATATTGGGGGCCTACTCGGTGATTCGGCTCATCAGCGGCGGCGCTCCGAGCGCCTCAACTGAACTGGAGGGACCGAATGATCGAGACGCGAGAGGCCACGGCGGCCGGGTAGTACGAGGCGACGATGGAACTCGAGATCCCGAGGACGGCAGCCACGGCGATGGAGCCCCACGGCAGCGCCATCGATGTGTCGAAGTCTCCGGAGAACAAGAGCAGGATCACCCCGATTCCGAGGCCCACGAGGATCCCGAGCAGACTGCCGACCAGCCCGAGGATGATCGCCTCGGTCACCACCATCCGTGACGCCTGGCGGCGGGTCATCCCGATCGCGCGCAGGACGCCGAGCTCCCGGATCCGCTCCATGACGCCCATGCCCAGCGTGTTGACGATCCCGAGCCCGGCGACGAGCAGGGCGACCAGCGAGAACGCATCAAACAGCCCGAAGACGCGGCCTAGAGCTTCAATTACCGCCCCTTCAATCCGGGTCAGCGAGTTCGCCTCGAGGGCGTACTGGGCTGCCAGGAGTTCGACGGCGGATCGGTCGGCACTCGTCGCCCCCGGCGCGAATCGAACGGCGAACACATCGGCGCCGGTCACCCCGATCGGACCCGACGCATCCTTCCAGCCCACGAGAATGGCTTCTCCGCCGCCGCTCGGCAGCGATCGCTCCACGATCCCGGCGACACGGAGCGACAGCGTCGCGCCGTTGCCCAGTGCCAGGCTGATCGGATCGCCGACCTGCAGGTCCAGGCGTTGCGCGGCGGCGGCCGGGAGAACGGCAGCCCCTCCGACGTCGAGGGCGCCGAGAGCCGTCGCACGATCGCCGCTCAGGAACGTCAGCCGGCCGTCGGCCAGGAAGTCCGCGCCGACGACCGCGGCGGCATCGACCCGAACGCCGCGGTAGGCAAGGTCGAAGGTCGCGATCGGCGATACCGAGCGAACGCCGGGCAACGCCGCGAGGTCCGGCTGTACCGGTTCGTCGAGCCCGACCGGCCGGATACTCGTGAGAACCTCATCGCCGGGCACGACATCCGCGAGCCACGCCGTGGCCCGATGTCGCGCGGCATCTGCCGTCCAGCCGAGAGCAACAACCATGGCGAGCCCGATCACGAGGGCGCCGAGGGTCAGGGCCGTTCGGCTCCGATCTCGTGACATCGAACCGCGTGCCAGACGCTCCTCGAGGCGAAGAACGGCCGAGATCGGCAGGCCGATGATCCGAGCCAGCGGCGGCAGCACCAGCGGGGTCGCCAGCGTCGCAAGCAGCAGGACCCCGTACACGACGACCGCCCGATCGGCGCCGACCGACCCGGCCGCCGGGGGCCAGACGAGGAGCGCGAGCAGGGCCACAAACCCGAGGACCGCGGTCAACCAGAGCAGGCGCCCGCGTCGGGCAGCCGGAACATCGAAACGGGCGCGGAGCGCCTCGACCGGTGAGATCCGCGAGGCCCGGACGGCCGGCTCCATCGCCCCGGCAGTGGTCACGCCGAGTCCCACCAGAAACGCCAGCACGAGGCTCGTTGCGCTGAGGGCATCGACCTGGGCCGAGAACCCGGTCAGGGCGCGGATCGAATTTGCCATGACGGCGCCGAGCCCGGCGCCCATCACCAGACCGAGCAATGAGCCGATCGTGCCGAGGATCGCGGCTCCCGTTAGCACGAATCGGAAGATCTGGCCTCGCGTCGCGCCGGCCGCGCGCAGCAGGCCGACTTCCCGCGCGCGCTCGCTCACGGTCATCGAGATCGTGTTGATGATCATGAACGCGCCGACGAACAGGACGATCGCCGCGAGCCACGCCGTCGTTGCCTGGAAATCGGCCGTCGAAGCGCGGAGTCCCGCGGCCAGATCGGCCGGCGTCGCCAGGACGTATGGCTCCGTCGTGATGATGTCGGCCAGCCGCGTTGCGGCCACCTCGGACGTGGTCCCGGCCGCCAGCACGACATCCACGCGCGTCACGTCCGTGAGTGCGAAGGCGCTCTCGGCGACGTCGATCGGCACGATGATCGTTCGACCACCTGCGCCGGACACGGGACCTGCCCCTGCAACGATGCCGACGACGCGAAGGTGGGTTGGATCCCCGAAGCCCAGGATCGTCACCTCGGAGCCCAGCCCGTACCCGTCCGAAGCCGCCAGTTCTTCAGTGATGACCGCCGATCGCTCGCCCAGCCTCAACAGAAGGGACCCGCCGACGAGATCCAGTGGATGCACCGCTGGGTACGTTTCCGGGTCGACGCCAACGACCGTGACCGTTCCGGGGTTCTTGCCCGGTGTCGCGCGCAGGAATGTCTGGCGCTCCACGATCGGCGACGCCACGGCGACACCGTCCATGGACCGGATCGCCTCGACGGTCGTGTCCGACATGCCACGTTCGAGGAAAGAAGAGATGCGCAGGTCGGCGTTGCCGACGAGGTCCTTGACCGTTCGATTGATCGCGGATTCGAGACCCGCGCCGAGGGTCAGTGAAGCCGACAGCACCCCGACACCGAGCGCCACGCCGAGGATCGTCAGGAGCGAGCGGAGCGGACGCGCTGTCAGGGTCCGGACGGCGAGGCTGGTCAGGCCCACGCCGGCCTACAGTCCGATCTGGGCAAGCCGCGCGATCAGCGGTGCCGCCGAGTGGTCCGCCCGACGCCCGAGGATGATCTCGTCCTTGATCTGCCCATCACCGATGACCAGAACGCGATCGGCGTAGGCAGCCGCGCGGGCGTCGTGGGTCACCAGCACGATGGTCTGGGCCGACGCCTCCGCGGTGAGCCAGAGCGACTCGAGAATCTCTCCGCCTGTCGTGTAGTCGAGGTTCCCGGTGGGTTCGTCGGCAAAGAGGACCGACGGCTTCGTCACGAGGGCACGCCCGACCGCCACGCGCTGTTGCTCGCCCTGGGACAGCTGGTCCGGACGATGCCGTTCCTTGCCGGTCAATTCGACCAGCGAGATGACGTCCCGGATGCGATCCCTGAGCTCGCCCTTGTTGCCGTCGAGGCCGGCAATCGTGAACGGCAGGGCGATGTTCTCGAAGACGCTCAGCAGCGGAATGAGATTGAACGCCTGGAATACGAAGCCGGTTCGCTCCCGGCGCAGCTTCGTCGCCTCGTCGTCGGTCAGGCGGCTCACATCGCGGCCTTCGAAAATGACGGAGCCCGATGTCGGCTGATCGAGCCCGCCGAGCAACTGGAGGAGCGTGCTCTTGCCGGATCCGGAGGGCCCCATGAGGGCGAGGAATTCGCCCGACTGAACCTCGAGGGAGACTCCTCGGAGCGCCTCTACATGCGTCGCCCCGAGATCGAATTGCTTCGTGAGATCACGCGCCTCGAGGATCGCGGGCATCGGGCCTCCGTAGGAGATGGGCAGGCTGGACGGGGTCTCCGGGCAGTGTAGCGATCAGCCGACCGAGGGGCCGTGGGACTGCCGCATCTTGCCGATGGCCGTGCGTGGGATCCGCCGAGCGCGGGACGGCCCGGGCCGGGCGTCAGCGCCCGAAGTAGGCTCCGGCGACGTCACCGACAATCGTGTCAACGAGGTTCCCGGCGAAGGGTGTATCGACGACCTGGAGCCCGAGTGCGGTACCGCTTTCGTCGACGGGTGGCTTCGAATCGGGCGATGGGCTGGGCGACCCAACCGGCGCCGGGAAGCCACCGGGCGGGCCCGGTGTTCGTGACCCGAGGACACCCAGGACCTCAAACGGATCCCGGTCATCTACGGGAGCCGGGGATGGCGACGGCGTCGGCGCGACTGTTGGCGCCACGGTCGGTGCGAGTGTCGGTCGTGGCGTGGCCTTGATCCCGGCGGTTGGCCTGGCCGTCGCTTTCGGCGTCGGCTTGGGCGTCGGTTTCGGCGTCGGTTTCGGCGTCGGCTTGGGAGCCGTGCTGCACTTCGTCGCAAACAGGACGGTCCACATGTGCTTGTCGTTGACACCCTGGTAGGCGCCGATACCGATCACCGTCCACTTGCCGAGAATATTGGCGCGATGGCCAGGCGATCCCATGAATCCATCCTGGATGGTCTGCGTCGCGACATCGTCCGGGAAGGTGTTGGTCCCGATGTTCTCGCCGGCGGCCACGTAGCAGTAGCCGATTCGCTTGAGCTCATCGAAGACCTTGGTGCCGTTGGGCGGGATCGAGTGGCTGAAGTAGTCGCGCTCTACCATGTCCTTGGATCGCCAGCGGGCGACGCTGGTGAGGGTCGAATCGACCTTGAGCGCCGGCAGGCCGGCAGACGCACGTGCCTGGTTCGTGAGCTGGATGAGCAACGTCTCGTCGGCCGACGAAAAGCTGTTGTCGCTCCAGGCGAAGACGAGTCCTGGAGTTGCGAGCGTGAAGACCAGGGCGATCAGCGCGGCAACGCTCCGCAGCGGACGACCGGCTCGTCCCGGCTGGCGGCGATCCTGGCGGGTGGCGATCGTCATGTTCCTCGTCGTTCCAGCGTGAATTGGACCGGCTGGCCCCCGACCAACCGGTCTCGCTGCCAACGTAGGGGTCTCGCGGGCGCAACGGCCCCGTCCGATCGTCCCGGTGCCGATGGGAACGACGTACCAGCTCCCACAGCCAACAGCACAGGACCGCACGGGACCGCTCAGGGTCTGTTGGTGACCGTTCACGGCCGGGCGGCTCGCGGGAAGCGGGGCCGGCTTCGGGTACACTTCGCGATCTCGCGATTGCTCTGGTGATCGCGTCGCGGTGGCCTTAGCTCAACCGGCAGAGCAGCGGATTGTGGTTCCGCAGGTTACGGGTTCGACCCCCGTAGGCCACCCCAGCTCCCCCGCTCCCACTCGGACCTGACAGGAGCTCGATGACCTCCATCGACTACCGCGACTTCGATGCCCTCACCTTCGACTGCTACGGGACGCTCATCGACTGGGAGGCTGGGCTGCTCGCGGGGCTTCGCGCGTTCCTGGATTCACGGGGCGTGACGGCTTCGGACGACGAGGTCCTCGAGCGCTACGCCAGGACCGAAGCCGAGCTCGAGCGCGGCCCGTACCTGACCTATCGCGAGATCCTCGGGCAGGGCCTTGCCGCCGTGGGGACGGCTTACGGGCACGTCCCGTCAACGGCGGAGGTTGACGCGTTCGGAGGGTCGGTGGCCGACTGGCCCGCGTTCCCGGACTCGGCCGCGGCCCTGGCCCGGCTCGCAACGCGGTTCAAGCTGGGCGTTCTGACCAACTGTGACGACGACCTCTTTGCGGCCTCGAACCGGCGCCTCGGCGTGGCCTTCGACTGGGTCATCACGGCCCAGCAAGCCCGGGGTTACAAGCCGCGGATCGCCAATTTCGAGCTCGCTTTCGAGCGCATCGGGCTTCCACGTGAGCGAATCCTGCACGTTGCCCAGAGCCTGTTCCACGATCATGTTCCGGCCAAGGCGTTGGGCATGACCACCGTCTGGATCGACCGGCGGCACGGGCGCCCGGGCTCGGGTGCCACGCCCCCGGCGGCGGCCACGCCGGAGGCTACGTTCGTCGATATGACGTCATTTGCCGAGGCTGCGACCCGGTCCTGAGCCCGGCGGCGGGTGTAGGATCACGGGGTCCGGAAACGACACGTATGGGGCCGTCCACGTTCGCGCACCCGCGCGACAGGATGCATTGGTCCGCGATGCCGCTTCGGTCGGAGGTACCTCATGGCTACCGTCACGTTCGACAATGTGACCAAGAAGTACGGCGACGTCGCCGCCGTCCGCGAGCTCTCCCTCGAGATCAACGACGGTGAGTTCATGGTCCTCGTCGGGCCATCGGGCTGCGGCAAGACCACCAGCCTGCGGATGATCGCCGGCCTCGAAGAAATCACGGACGGGACCCTGAAGATCGGCGAGCGCGTCGTCAACGACGTCCCGGCCAAGGATCGCGACATCGCGATGGTCTTTCAGAGCTACGCCCTCTACCCGCACATGAGCGTCTACGACAACATGGCGTTCGGGCTGAAGTTGCGCAAGGTTCCCAAGACCGAGATCGAGAAGCGCGTCGCGGATGCCGCGGCGATCCTGAGCCTCGAGCCATACCTCAAGCGCAAGCCAAAGGAACTGTCCGGCGGCCAGCGCCAGCGCGTTGCGCTTGGACGAGCCATCGTCCGGGAGCCCGCGGTCTTCCTGATGGACGAGCCGCTTTCGAACCTCGACGCCAAGCTGCGCGTCCAGACGCGCGCGGAAATCGCGCGCCTGCATCAGCGCATGGGCACGACCTTCGTCTACGTCACCCACGACCAGGTCGAGGCGATGACGATGGGCACACGGATCGCCGTCATGGCCGATGGCCTGCTCAAGCAGGTCGGCACCCCCAAGGAGCTGTACGACAGCCCGAAGAACCGGTTCGTGGCCGGGTTCATCGGCAGCCCGTCGATGAACTTCGCCTCGGTCGAACTTGCCGATGGCCAGCTCAAGGGCGGCGGCCTCGACATCGCGCTCCCGGCGCGGCTCCAGAAGGCGGTCGAGGCATCCGGGCATCGGACGTTCGACGCCGGCTTCCGGCCCGAGCACCTCGAGATCGGCGGTTCGGGCGAGGGACTCACGATCCACGCCAAGGCCGACGTCGTCGAATACCTGGGCAATGACGAGCTCCTGCACGTCACGATCCCCGGGCACGACGGCGACGTGATCGCGCTGGTCCCGGCAACGCACAACGTTCACCCGGGCGATTCGGTGGATCTGCACCTGCCGGCCGCGAAGCTGCATCTCTTCGACACGGAGTCCGGCAACGCCATCGTCACCGACGCCGCCTGATCCGTACGTGACGCGCGAGCACGTCGCCGGCGGCGATCCTCATCCCGCCGACGACCGGCTCCGCGAGACGGTGACCGCCTCACGGACGGTGCACCGCGGCCATTACCTCGAAGTTCGCGTGGACGACATCGCCACGCCCGGTGGCGGCACGAGCACGCGGGACATCGTCGCCCACCCGGGCGCGGTGGCCATCGTCGCCCTCGACCCGGACGACGCGGTCCTCATGGTCCGCCAGTTTCGGCTGGCGGCCGGCAGAACCTTGCTGGAAATTCCGGCCGGAACCCTCGACCGTGTCCCGGGCGGCGACGTCGAGGATCCCGATCTCGCCGCGCCCCGCGAACTCGAGGAGGAAACGGGCTTTCGGGCCGGTTCCTGGGAACACCTCGGAGCGTTCTGGACCGCACCGGGTTTCGCCACCGAGTTGATGCACCTGTACCTGGCCCGGGACCTCGTGCCCGCCCACGAGAACCGGCTCGGACCGGACGAGGACGAGCGCCTCGAGCTCGAGCACATCCCGTGGCGCGAGGCCGTGGCCATGGCCGAACGCGGCGAGATTGCCGATGCCAAGACCCTCATCGGCCTCCTCCGCCTGGGCCGGATCATGGAGGCCCCCGGACCCACGGCCGAACCTGCACCGCGCCTGTCGTCGGAGTCTGGCCCCGAAGCCGTGCCGGGAGCGAACCGACTAGCGACGGCCGAGTGGACGATGAACCTGGGTCGGCTCATTCGAGCGAACGCGAACCTCGTCCAGATGTCGCGCGGGTTGCGAATCACGGGCCTCGCATCCCTCCTCTTCGGAGCGTTCCTGTACGCACAGGGCGCGGACCTGATCGGCTGGATCTATCCGATGGTGTTCGGTGGCCTGGTTATGTCCGGCTGGTTCAGCATCCCGTTCATCTGGTGGCAGGCCCGTCGGCGGCCGGACATCGTGAATGTAGTGCTGCGCCTGGAGGCAGATGATCTCGGGGTCCGGATCTCGGCTCCATATGGTGCCGGAGCCTACCGGTGGGACACGTTCCGCCGGACGCGCGAACGAGGCGGCTTCCTGTTCCTCGACATCCTGACCGGCCAGAACTTCATCATTCCGCTTGATGCCTTCCAGGCCTTGGACCTGGCCGCATTCCGGAAGCTCCTGCTGCAGGCCGGGTTCTCGCCTGATGGCAAGCCGATCGAGGGACGAGGGCCCCAGCTTCGCGCCTAGCGCCCGGCCCACTCCGTCAGGTCGAGGCGCTTCAGGCGGGGGCTCTCGGTTCGACCTGGAATGCGGCCTCGCTTGGCGATGGGCCGACCGTCGATTTCCTTGAGGTCGCCGGTGAAGTCAATCGGCGTTGCGCCGCTGATGTACGACCCGACGGCAAACGAGTCGACCTTCGCCTGGGCGTCCTTGAAGTAGCGGATCCGGTCCGGCGTGAGGCCTCCGGAGACGACGATCTGAACCTTGCCGTGACCGGCCTGATCCAGACGGGCGCGGACCTCCTTGACCAGGTCGGCAGTGACACGGCCGCGCTCGGAGGGCGTGTCGAGCCGGATCCCGTACAGCCGGTCGCCCAGGGCATCGGCGACGCGGAGCGCTTCCTCGGCCTCGTCCCGGAACGTGTCGACGAGGACGATCCGCGGCACGTCCTCGCTCATCTCGCGGTCGAAGGCAAGCGCTGCCTCGACGGTGTCCCCGATGATCAGGACCAGCGAATGGGGCATGGTGCCAGTTGGGTTCAATCCGGCCAGGCGCGCTCCGGCGGGGGTCGAGGCGCCGACGCAACCGCCGACGATCGCGGCGTAGTCGAGGACGTCGACGATGTCCGGGTGAACGTGGCGGGCCCCGAATGAGATCACGGGCTCCGGCGCCGCCGCCTGGACCACCTCGCGGGCCGCCGTGGCCCAGCCGGTTGACTGGGCCATCATCCCGAGCATCGCGGTCTCGTACAGGCCGAACGCCCGGTAGCGCCCGGTGATCCGGAGCACGACTTCCTTGGGCCCGATGGGGTCGCCGTCATCGAGGCTCTCGACCATCGTCTCGTCAGCGTTCGCGTCGGCAAGGACGGTGGCCAGGAGCGTCTTGGCCTCGTCGATCCCGCAGAGCACCGCGTCCTGACGGGCGAAGACCTCCATCACGACGAGCGGATTGAGCCCCTCGCGTTCGAGGATTCGCTCGGCTCGCGCAAAGTACACGTCGGCCGAATCACCGGACAGGATCTCCCACGAGGGCCGAGAGCGGTGGCCGGCCATCAGGCCGCGCTGCCCATCAGCGGGTGCCGTAGCAGGGTCACGAACCGCACGGGCGGACTGCCTCCCTCATGTCCGCTCGTCCGTCGACCATCGAGAACGGCCGCGGGCGGATCGGCGGCGAGTGTACCGCACGCTCCCGGCCGGTCCCAACCTCCTGGCCGGTCCCGTTCCGGTACCGGACCGAGACCAGAGAGGAGTTCATTCTTCCAACCGATGGGCGTGGCGAACGATCCTTCGCTTTGGAGCCCGGCGGCGATGGACAAGCAGCCAGAGCAGGACGACGACGGCGAACGCCAGCGTCGCGCTGCTGATGATCCGGCGGCCGCCGACGTCTTCCGCGCTGGCCCATACAGCCCGGGCGGCCTGGGCGTGGCTGACGGTCGCGTCAAGATCTCCGGCGGCAAAGGCCTCGCGCGCGGCCACGATGTCGGCCTGCGCATCCGTGCCCAGCAGGCCGATCGCGATCACCGGGCTGGGATCGGTCGGCTCGGCCGCCAGGACATCGCTGAACACATCGATCACTGCCTGTTCGGTGACGGCTTCCGCAGCCGCGGCACCAACGCCCGCCGTTCCCTCGAACACGTGGCGGAGCGCCGTAGGCGGGTTCAATCCGGCCGCTGCCGCAGCGCGGGTGATGCTCTCGCGTTGATCGATGACGCTCATCAGGTCCTGAAGCTCGGCCATAGCCGTGTCAAAGTGCCATGTCCGCATCGCATCCCGGACTGATCGAGGCAGGACCCAGGGGGCAGCCGCCTCGACCGTTGCCGCGTACAGCGCGCGGGCGTCGACCCGGGCGTCGAGAAGGGCGGCATCGGACGGGCGCACGACCCATGCTCGCCAGAGACCGTCGAATGAACGTCCGGACTGCCCCTCGATCAGGTCGAGCAGGGTGCGCCAGTCAACCGGCCCGGCTCCCTCTTCCTGCGAATCCACCGAACCCTCCACGAGCAGATCCGTCGGCTGGTAGGCGAACGTTCCAGCGGCCGCGTCCGCCCAGGCGCCGCGCAGCGCCGTGGTGCCCGCCCTCGCCTCGATGTTCCGCGCCAACTGGAGAGCCGCCGCGTAGCCAAAGTCGTCGTCCGGGCCACCGACCGCCCAGGCGTTCAGCGGGATGGCGTGGCCGAGCGCCTCCACGGTCATGGCCGGCGAGCGGACCGGGATGCTGAGCGCCGTAGCGGCCTCGGCGGTGGCGAGGGCGGCGAATCCCTCAGCGATCCATCGATCAGACACCAAGGCAGCGTTGAACCAGGCATGCGCGGCCCCGTGAAGAATGATCGTCGGATCAGCTGTGTACGGGATGTCCAGCCGTCCTACCGCCGCATCGAAACTCCCGCCGCCTGCCGATCCGGTCCCGGCTTCTCCCGCCGTCCCCGAGATCGTCTCACGCACTTCGAGCGTCGGGCCGATCAACCAGCCCACGCCAATGGCGGAGCCGAGTGCCGGCAATCCGCGCGTGAGCACGTCCGAAACCCGGGCTCGCCAATCCGGATCGTCAGGCCAGGCCCGAATGTTGAGCATCACCGTCTGCGCCCCGACGCCCACCGATCCACGGCCATCGACGAGCAATCCCGGTCGATCTGCCGCGAGATCAGCGACGAAGGTGCCGGGCGTCGACAGTGGAGCGCTGGCATAGACGAAGTGGCCGTCGGCTTCGGTCACCGGACCCGTGAGCGGCCCACGCCCGATCGACGCGCTGTACCCGGCCGGAAAGCGAACGCGGACCGTCGAGCCGGACACGCCGGTCGCACCGATGCCCCAGGCGGAGAACAGGACCAGCGAAGGTGAGATCCGCAGCGCGCGGTCCGGAGCCCCGCCTGGATCCGCGATGTCGAACGTGAGCGTCAGGGCGATCGATTTCCCGGCGCCGAGTTGCGATCCGAACCGGAGGAGCAGCACGGCCGCGCCGGCCGCGCGGGACGACACCGTGACGGACGGCCTCCCGCTCGTTGCCGAGATGCGCAGATTTGTGGCCGAGGCCGGGACGGCAAGGTAGGCCCGTTCGACATAGAAGCGGCGGGTGACCGTGTCCTTGAGCGTGCTCGTGGCGGTTACCTTGACCGTCACCGCGATCCGATGCTCGTCGGGCAGAACGTCATAGGTCGTCGCCGCGACCAGCGTGACTGGCGGGTCCGCGGCGACGGCTCCGCGCGCACCGAATCCAACCGCCACGACAGCCAGGACCGCGGCGATGACGATCGGAACTCGACGACCCCGATTGGGCCCGATCACGCCTCGAACAGCTCCGGGAGTCGCGCGGCGTAGCGGCTCAGGAGGACTTCCGACCGGCGATCCCGCTCCGCGTATCCCGCCGGTATGTGGCCGCCGACCCAGACCCAGGGGCGGGTCGCATCGAAGACGCGGTCGGCAATCCCGATGACCCTGGTCAGGGCGAGCCCCAGCTCATCGGCATCGAGCCAGCGCGTCGGGATCTCCACCGACAGGATGGGACGGCCATCTTCGGCCAGTGAGAACTTCGCCATCGGGAACTCGTCATTCCAGCCGAGGAGCGCTCGGTAGGCCTTGCGGAGGCTATCGCCGAGCGGCGGGGCGAGATGGAGCCAGACGATGAGCCCCGTTGCCGGATCCAGGATCAGGGTGACCCGGAGATCGAGGCGGCGACGCCCATCGAGGGCGAGATCCCAGACCGAAATACCGTCGCGATCGGCGGTCGTCGTCGGAACGATGTCGAGGTCGTGGAGCCAGGTCGCGACGTCGTCCGACGTGGCGGCCACAGGTACGGGCACGCCCGCAGTCTAGCCCGCCGCCGTCGTGTCTTCCTTCCCGGCGCGGCTCCGGGACCGGATTTGGCCCGGCGGAGCGGCGTCGACCGAGCCGCCGGTCGGAACGACCTTCTTCGTGAAGTCCGATGCCCGCACGTTGCCGCCGATCCGGACGTTGCGTCCGATCCGCGCTCCGCGTGGGATGACGCTCTGCTTGCCGACCACGGTGATCCCGGTGTTGAGCCGCGTCGGTTCCGCCTTGTTGGGCGGACCGTCGGGACCCTCGCCGATGATCGCGCCGGGGCCGACGGTGACCTCCTTGTCCAGAATTGCGCGATCGACCACGGCACGGGACCCGATGACCGAGTCGAACATCACGATCGAATCACGGACAACGGCGCCGACGCCGACGCGCACGCCGGGCGACAGGACGCTGTTGACGACCGTTCCGTCGATCACGCAGCCATGGCTGATGAGGCTGCGATGGACCTGGGCGGTCGGGCCGAGCTTGGCCGGTGCCCGTTCCTCGGACTTCGTATGGATGACCCAGTCCTTGTCGTACAGGTCGAGCTCCGGATGGTCGACCAGGAGGGCCATGTTGGCTTCCCAATAGGACTGGATCGTTCCAACGTCCTGCCAGTAGCCGGCGAAGCGGTAGCCGTAAACGCGGGCGCCGGCATCGAGCATCGCCGGGATCATGTGGGTGCCGAAATCGGTCAGGTCCTCGTCCAGCCACTTGAGCAGGGTCTTGCGCGAGAAGACGTAGACACCCATCGACGCCAGGTCGCTCTTGGGCTGCTTCGGCTTCTCCTGCCACTCGGTGATCCGATCGGTGTCGTCCATGGCGAGGATGCCCATACGGGTCGCCTCGGCCAACGGGACGCGACGAACGGCGATCGTGACGTCGGCGCGCTTGCGCCGATGGGCCGCGATGAACGGGGTGTAGTCCATCTTGTAGATGTGGTCGCCGGCGAGGATCAGGACGATGTCGGCGTCGGAATGCTCGAGCAGGCTGCGATTGCGAAGGACCGCATCGGCCGTGCCCCGATACCACTCCGCCACGCGGCCTCGTGCGATATACGGCTGGAGGAGCTTGACGCCGCCACGGGTCCGGTCCAGGTCCCACGGACGGCCCAGCCCGATGTGGTCGTTGAGCGACCGGGGGTTGTATTGGGTCAGGACCACGACGTCGTTGATGTCGGAGTTGACGCAGTTCGAGAGCGTGAAGTCGATGATCCGGTACTTGCCGCCGAACGGGACGGCGGGCTTCGCCCGGACCGAGGAGAGGATCGACAGGCGCTCGCCCTCGCCGCCGGCCAGGACCATCGCGAGCGTTCGCTTCACGCGCATCTCCTTAGCTGAACTTGTCGTTGGGCGGCTGGCGCGATCGTAGCATCGGGCGGAGGCGGAGATCGTGCGTGGAACGGGGGCCTGCCGGAAGCCGCGCCCTGTCGGAAGTGAGCCCTACAGGAAGAGGCGCGGGTTCACGAAGGTGCCGCGGAATTCCACCATCCAGTGAAGGTGCGGCCCGGTGGTCCGTCCGGTCATGCCCTCGTAGGCAATGATCTGCCCGGCGACGACCGTGTCGCCCGCCCTGACCCGCGGCGGGTGCGCTTTGTTGTCCACGTGGGCATACCAGGTGATCAACTCGGATGAATGGGCGATGACCACGATCCACGCCTTCGGGACGGGGTCGTAGGGGTTGGGTCCAGCGAACACGACCACCCCCGGGCCTGCGGCCCGGATCGGCGTGTAGATCGGGGCCGCGATGTCGATGCCCTTGTGGAAGTGGGCGCAGTTCCCGACCCGCGGCTCCCAGCCAAACCCCGTACAGCCGAATTCCTGGGTGATGGTGCCGGTCATCGGCCAGTCGAGCGTGCCGTTATAGATGGACGGAATGGACCCGCCCTTCGCTCGCTCGGCCACGATCTGGTCGATCTGCTTCTGGAGGGCGGCCTCGGCCTTTTGACTCGCGGCGATCGCCGCGGCCAATTTCACCTTGTCGCGGGCAAGCCGCGTATAGGCCGCCTGCTGGAGTCCAAGCAGACGCTTCGTCTCTTTCTCCAGGGCGGCGAGACGCTTCTGCGAATCGGCCAGCGACGCGAGCTGCAGCTTGAGCGTTGCGTGCTGGGCGTCCGCGGCCGCGCGCAGGCTATCGGTCTGCAACCTGGCTGCCTCGACGGTCTGGTGGAGGACCACGAGCACCTTCTGGTCGGCAACGATCTGCTCGGCGAGATCCCGGTCGAGGCGGGCGAAGTCGAGGTGGTACGAGACCTCGGCGAGGATGTCCGTGAACGTTTCCCCGGACAGGAACGTCTCGAGAAGCGACGTTTGATCGGTGTCGTAGGCCTGGCGAATCCGATCAGCCAGGAGCGCCTTGCGGGTGGCGAGTTCATCGAGCTTGTGAGCCTCTCGAGCCTCGAGATCCGCGAGCTCGAGATCGAGTTTGGCGACCTGCGTGTCGAGGACCTGGACCTCGGCCTGAGCGGAGGCCACGGACACGGTCGCCTGGACAACCTCGCTCCGGACCGCCTTCAGGTCGGTGTTGATCTTGCCGAGCGACGTCCTGGTCGACGCGAGTGCGGCCGCGAGTGCCTTCTGCTGGCGGGTCAGGTTGGTGACCTGCGCCTTCTGCTTCGCGATCTGGGCCTCGAGGGCCTTCTGCTTCGCGATCGCATCGGACAGGGCATCGGCGGACACGGGACGGACCGGCGCAGCAACGAAGGCGCCCCCGAGGAGCGTCGTCATGACAAGGAAGACCAGCACGCCACGGCGCGGACCACGGTGGGTCGGCCGAGACCAGCCCCGCTGGTCAGGCGTTCGGCGGCGCATGAGTGGCGTCGTCATCGTGCGAACGATCTCCGTCGCGTGCGAGTTATCGCGTTCGGTTCGCTCGCCGGGTGAGACCGCCGCTCCACGTTGGGCACCACGTTGGAACGACTACCGGCAACGGCGGGATCATACCCCACCCTGTCACGCACCAGTCCTGGCAAGTCTGCCGGCCGGCGACAGCGCGGCGCCGGCGACCCATCGGCAACGTGGCGCTAGAGGCCCCTCGACACCGTGAGCGCCCAGACGGCGCCCATGATCAGGAACGGCCCGTACGGCACGTAGCTCTTGAGCGTGATCCGGCGCAGGACCAGGAGAAAGACGATACCGACGGCCGCGGCCAGGGCGCCGACGATGACCATCGCGATCAGGCGAACCGCCCCGGACAGCAATCCGATCCCGAACAGGAGCTTCAGGTCGCCGATTCCGATGGCGCCGGCCCCGAACGGGATGGCAATGACGAACAGGATCACGGGAATGGCGACTGCCACGATTGCCGCAACGAGCAGGTCGCCCGGCGACTGGACGAACGGCCCGAGCCCGGTGACGAATCCAGCGAGGGCGTAGAGGACGATCGGCAGGGTGATGACGTCGGGCAGAAGCCGCTGATCCAGGTCCGTGGCGAAGAGCAACGTGAGCGCCACCATGAGGATTCCCAGGTAGATGAGCACGCCCGGCTCGGACTCGAAGCGCAAGACCATGAGCGCCGGAGCCGCG
>JANMNF010000147.1:0-3219 GCA_031373765.1 Chloroflexota bacterium | reverse complement strand
GCGACGCTCAGCCATCCGACCTTGCGGATCACCGAGATGCGTCGAGCCGTGTAATTGAGTTCCATCGATCTGGTCCCCTCCCGAGGTTCCTGTCGCTGCGTGAGCCTGTCTGGATTGGGCGATTGCCTGCTGGATGATTTCGATTGCAGCGGATGCAAAGGATCGCCGATGGTCCTGCTGATGTCCAGTACTTCCGAAGGCCTCAAATCTCGCCTTTGTCGTACCTGACCACACCTGACCACCCAATTCGCTGGTGCATCGGCGCACCGATTGCGATCGCCTGACCGGGACGTCTGGCTTGACGCATGCCACCCGCACGCCGTCGCCGGACATGAATAGACGGGGCACGCTCAGGCAAGCGCGCCCCGTCCAGGTCTCGGGGACCCGAAGGTCAGGTCCCGGGAGTGAGCTCCGTGGCTAGCGTCGGCGGATCTCCTCCCGGCGGAGCCGGCGCGGTGTCGAGGCCAACGGCCCCGTCACCAGGCCGATCCCGGTGAGGACGAGCAGGGCGAGCATCAGGCCGAAGCCCGGCGTGCTCGATCCCGCATCGCTGTCTATGGTGTCGGTGGGCGGAAGCGTGGGCCGCACCGTGGGCGGTGCCGTCTCCGCCAACACTTCCTGGATCCCGACCTCCGCGGTCCCGTCGTCGGGGGCGGTCTGGTCGCTATCGATGGTGGCAACGTTGACGAGCGGCTGCGGCAGGTTGAACGACCCGGCAAGGACGGTGACCCGGTAGTTCACCGAGCCACCGGCCGTCACTTCGGCCGCGGTCCACGACAGGGTCCGTGTCCCGGCGTCGTAGCCGACGAACGAGAACTCGGCACTGTTTGTGGCCGACCCATTCACATAGCCCAGCCCGGCGGGCAGGGTGTCCGTGATCACGCCATTCGTGACGGGGCCGTCGGTCAAGACGTAATCCAGGGTGTAGGTGAGCGTGTCACCAACCAGGGCCAGCGGCGTTCCGCCGGTCGACGTTCCGGCCGTGTTGCCGGTGAAGGACTTGTCGATGGTCAGGCCGGGCACCCGGACGACGGCGTCATCGCTGGCGCTGACGTCCTTGTCCGGCTGCTGCTCCGTGTGGCCGGTCGCCCCAGCGATGTTGGTCGTCGAGGCGCTAATGCTCAGCGTGACCGAGCATGGTGCGGAGAAGGTTGGCGGGAGGCTGGCGATGGTGCAGACAGCGATGTCATCGCTCGAGTCGCCGGGCGTTCCGGCGTCGTCGATCACGTGAATGTCGACCAGGGTGACATCGCCGGTGTTGGTGATGACGTAGTGGTAGGTCACGTTGTCCGTGCCGGGCTCGGTCACGTACTCGGCGCCATCCGCGGCATCACCGGCGGTCTTGACGATCGAGATCGCCGAGCCGACAACATCCACGACCGCGTCATCCGAGGCCGACACGTTGTCGGCCGGCTTCTGGGCGGTGTGTCCGGTTGCCACGACCACGTTGGTCGTGTCGTGATCGACCGTCAGCGTCTTGTCGCAGGTCACGGTCGCGCCGACCGCGAGCGTCGGGATCGTGCAGACGACGAAGTCATCCGCACTGTTGGCCGGCGTCCCGTTGTCATCGACAACCGTGACGTTCGACAGCACGAGCTCACCCGAGTTGGTGATGCTGTAGTGGTAGGTGACGTTGTTCGGGAACGACTCGGTCACGTACGTCCCGCCGTCGGGCGCGTCGCCCGCCGTCTTGACGACCGTGATGCCGGGGGTCAGGAGCGCCACGTCCGCGTCATCGGTATCGGAGACCCGCCCGCCCACGATGGGCTGGCCACTCGCCGTCGCGATGTTGTGGACCGTCGCGCCATCGGCGGCGATGGTGAGGAACTTCGAGCACGAGAAGACCCACGATTCGCCCGGTTCGAGCTTGTCGTTGCCGTTCGTATCGCCCACGTTGTGACCCGAGGCGACGACGGCCGTCACCGGGGAGCACAGGTCGTCGCTGACCTGGACCGACGTGATCCCGTCCGCGTCCTGGGTCGTCACGACGTACTTGTAGACGACGGTCGTGCCGTTCTGGGTCTGATAGACGGTGCCGTCCGCGGCCTGGCTGCCCAGGCTCGCACCGGCCGTCTTCACGACGTCGATGCCGGTGTTGACGACGTGGACGCTGCCGGCTTCATCCTCATTGTCGAGGGGCGCCGGGTTCCGGAGCTCGTCGGTCCCGTGACCGAGCGCGTTCCAGATGACGTTATTCGTGCCGACATCGGCAACTGTGCAGGAGAAGTCGGCCCACGCACCGGCGGCCAGGGTACCGCTGAAGCCAGCGTCAACCGGTGACCACGTGGCACACGGCGCGCCCGTGACGTTGACGCCGGTCAGGGTGCTATCGCCGACGTTCGTCTCGCGGACCGTGATCGTGGTCGAGCCATGGGCCAGAACCGGATCCGGGGTCTCGGAGACAAGCGTGAGGGTAGTCGCCGGGTTGATCACGTCAATCAGCCCCGCCTCATCCTCGTTGGTATCGGGAGCAGCAACCTGGAGTGAGTCCATGCCGTGGCCGAGCGCGGTCCACGAGACATCGGTCGTCCCGACCGTGAGGGTGCAGCTGAAGTTGACCGACTGGCCGGGGGCGAGGCTCCCGGTGAAGGCGCCGGCGCTGTTGTTCTTCTGGGAAGCAGCTGCCCAGTTTGCGCACGAGTTGGTCCCTGTGACGTTTACGCCGGTGAGCGTGTCGTCGCCGACGTTGGACTCACGGACCGTGATCGTGACCTGGGTGTCGTGAAGGACCTTGGTCGGCGCACTGACCAGGACGAGCGTCGTGGCCGGTGCGATCACGATGACCACGCCCTCCTGATGCTCGCCAGTGTCGGGTGCCGCGGCCCCGATCGAGTCGGTGCCCTTGCCATCGGCTGTCCAGGACTTGTCGGTCCCGTTACCGGCGGTGGTGACGATGGTGCAGGTGAAGTCCTGGTGAGCGCCGGCCGCAAGCGTTGCGATATTGGCGGGGGTGAATGACGCGCAGTCACCACCGGCCACGATGTGGACGTTGGACAGCGGGCCATTACCGGTGTTGGTTTCGCGAACGATGACGGTGATCGTGTCGCCCGCGTGGACGGTTGTCGGTGCGCTGACCAGGGTCAGCAGGGTCGAGGCCCTGACGACGCCAACGCTGCCCGACTGGTGCTCGTTGGTGGCCGGTACGGCGTGGGACAGGAGGTCCAGACCCTTGCCGTCGGCCGTCCAGCTGAAGTCGCTGGCAGGTGCCGTGAAGGTGCA
>JANMNF010000145.1:0-11815 GCA_031373765.1 Chloroflexota bacterium | reverse complement strand
AAGACGCGATCAACTTCCTCGCGGGCGACGTTGGTCACGTAGCCGAGGTAGCCCTGTGGGATGACGACGGCCATGAGGAGGACAGCGACCGCAACGCCGTTCCGGGCGCCCGGTCGTCGCCAACCGACCGCGACAAGGCCTGCACCGACGGCGAGCAGTCGCCAGACAAGCACGATGGCCTGGATGACGAGGATGACGCCGAGCGCGTTGACCGCCTCGGCGGCGAGGCGTGGAAGGGACGTCGATACGACGAGTGCCAGCAGGGTGAGGACGGCTGCGAGCGTCGGAAGACCGAAGATCAAGGCAAGGCGCCGCCGACCGGCGGCCAGGTGACCGACACCCGGCAGGATCGCGTCGGCGACGACCCAGCGAAGCTGGCGGGAACGGGCGGCCGGCTCGATGATTGGTGGTAGTGGCTCCCCGTCGGACGCCGCAGCGTCGACCGGATCCCCGGAACCGTCCTGTGTCACGTGCGGGACGGTAGCACGGAGTCCGATCGGTGGCCGCGGGACCCTCACCTCGTACACTCGCGTCCATGACATCGGACCCGTCCAGACAGACCGCTCAATCGATTGAAGGGCTCACGTCAGAGCAGATCGACGGTCTGACCGACCTCGATCCAGAGGCGCTCCGCCAGGCCCTTCATGCCGCGGTCGAGGTGGTCGTTGAGCACCTGGCTGGGATTGGGGACAGGGCCGTTTTCCCCACGATCGAGCCGGGCACGCTTGTCGGGCTCTTTCCGTCGGCCGCTCCCGAGGGCCCCGAGCCGCTCGAACGGATTCTTGCCGATCATCAGGCGCTGGTCGAGCCGAACGCCACGCACTGGCAGCACCCGGGATTCATGGCCTACTTCCCGTCGTCGTCGTCGGCTGCCGGGGTCATCGGTGAGCTGCTCATGACGACACTGGGCCAGAATCCGATGCTCTGGCGAACGTCGCCTATCGGGACGGAACTCGAACAGGTCGTCGTCGGGTGGCTCCGTCAGGCCGTCGGCCTGCCGTCCGACTTCGACGGGTTCATCACGGACACGGCCTCGACGTCATCGCTGATCGCGCTGGGCGCGGCCCGCGAACAAGCAGGGTTTGATGCCTCCGCGCTCGGCCTGGCCGGTCGCGGGGACCTTGGAGCGCCGCGGATCTACGCCTCGCAGGAAGCCCACTCGTCGATTGAGAAGGCCGCCATGACGCTCGGTATCGGGCGCCGCAACGTGATCCGGATCGAGACGGACGACGAGTTCCGGATGCGCCCGGGGGCCCTTTCCGCGGCGATCGCGGCCGATATCGCGGCTGGCCATCGGCCCATGGCGGTCGTTGCGACCCTCGGGACCACGTCGTCCACGGCCGTGGACCCAATCGGCCCGATTGCCGATATCGCGGCCGCCCACGGGCTGTGGCTCCACGTCGATGCCGCATACGCGGGTTTCGTGGCCATGCTTCCGGAGCGTCGTGCGGAGTTCGCCGGCTGGGAGCGTGCCGACTCGATCGTCATCAACCCGCACAAGTGGCTGTTCACGCCGATCGACGCGTCGCTGCTGCTGACGCGACGCATGGACAAGCTGCGTGACGCCTTCTCGCTCGTCCCGGAATACCTCCGGACCCTCGACCGAGCGTCGCCGGTCCGGGACGTCAATGAGTACACCCCGCAGCTCGGTCGTCGATTCCGCGCCCTGAAGCTGTGGGTCCTGCTGCGGTGGTTCGGCCTGGAAGGGCTGCGCCGGCGGATCCGCCACCACATTGAGCAGGCAACCGCGTTCGCAACCTGGGTTGACGCCGATCCGCGCTTTGAGCGACTCGCACCGGTCCCGTTCTCAACGATCTGCCTGCGGTTTGCGCCTCCGGCCCTGACCGGCGAGACCCCCGAGGACCACGAAACGCGGCTCGACGCGCTCAACCTCGCCCTCATCGATGCCGTGAACCGGACCGGCGAAGTGTTCCTGTCCCATACCCGGCTCAGTGGCAAGTTTGCGATTCGCGTTGCGCTTGGCCAGATCCGGACCGAGGATCACCACGTCGCCCGGGCGTGGGCGCTACTCCAGCGTGAGGCCGAGGCGCTCGGCTGAGCCCCCAAACATGGCATCATCGACGTGACGCCAAGGCAAGAGGAGGTCTCCCGCACGTGCCGCCGATCACCGAGTTGACGCGGATCGAACCCGTCCATCTGGACCGCCTCGATCGGCAGGGGATCTTCACGACCGGCCTGCTGCTCGAGGTCAGCGAGACCACGACGCGTCGCCAGACGCTCGCGGATCAGGTTGATGCGTCCACGAACGACGTTCTGATGTGGCGCGACGAGGCCTTGATGCTCAACCTGGTCGGATTCGGACCGGCCGAGCACATGCTCCTGAGCCAGGCTCAATTCGAGGGATTGCGGGACATCCTCGGCGTGACCCTCGACGAATTCCGATCCCGGATCGCCCGCGGGGCCCGGGAGTTGAACCTCGATATGCCGACCGACCTGACGCTCGAGAGCTGGTGGGATCAGGCGCGCACGCTCGAGGACGAGTAGTCCGGCGGATTCCGGCAGGGCCGGCGGTACCATGCACCGATGCGCGTCCTTCCCGGCCTTCTCTCCGTCGCCGTCGCGCTGGCGGCGGGACTATTCATCCTCGCAGTTGCGATCAGTCCGTTCCTGACGCCCACATGGGCGGCGTTTGAACAGGATCGCGCCGACGCGGCCGGCTGGACGGGTTACAACCCCGACGAACTCCGGACGGCCACGGATTCGATTCTGTCGGACCTTGTCCTCGGCCCTCCGAACTTCGCGGTCACGGTTCGCGGCACGCCCGTCCTCACGGCGGGGGAGCGCGAGCACATGCGCGACGTTCGTGGCGTGTTCACCGCGTTCTACCTCACCGCCGCCGGTGCCCTGGTGATCCTGCTGGTCATGCGATTGGTCGCGCGCGGCACCGGGTCGTGGTCGAGGGCGCGGTTCCTCGGTTCGGTCCGTGCCGGCGCCGTCGGGCTGGCGATCGTGATCGTCGCCGCGGGCGCGATTGCGGCGGTCGCGTTCGACGCGGCCTTCGAGGTCTTCCATCGCCTGTTCTTCGCCGCGGGAACCTACAACTTCGACCCGCAGACGTACCGCCTGGTACAGCTCTTTCCCGACGTGTTCTGGTCCGAGACCACGATGGCCGTCGGTGGGCTCACGCTGTTCCTGAGCCTCGTCGTCGCGCTCGTCGCGACCCGTCGCCTGCGCGCGGACACAGCGACCCGCGCTGCGGGACCCGAGGGCGACGCCCGATGATCGGCGTGCCCATTGCCCGGATCATGGGGATCGAGATCCGCGTCCAGCTCGGCTGGGTGCTCGTCGTCGCACTGGTCGCGGCCCTCGCGGTGATTCAGGTCGGCGCGGCCGTGCCGAGCCTGCCCGAACCTGTTCAGTGGATCCTCGGCGGGGCCGTGGGCATCGCCTTCTTCATCAGCGCGATGCTCCACGATCTCGGACACGCCCTGATGGCGCGGCGACGTGGCGTCGTTGTCGAATCGATTCTCGTGTCCTTCTTCGGCGGCACGACGCCGGCGGACCCGACGGCCCCGGCGGCCGGCGACGATCTCGCAATTGCTGCAAGTGGCCCGATCGTGAGCGTGGTCCTGGGGATCGCTCTCGCGATGATCGCGGTCGGTTTCGACTCGCTTGGAACCGAGATCGGCGTGGCCCTCGGACAGATCGTCGTCGTGCTCGCGGTGCTGAATATCCTGATCGGCATCGTCAACCTCATTCCGGGGTATCCGCTCGACGGCGGAAGAATCGTCCGTGCGCTCGCCTGGCGTCGATCCGGCTCGATCAATCGCGGCTGGAGCACGGCCGCATCAACCGGTCGGCTGTCGGGCCTCGTGGCCGCGTCGATCGGTGGGGGCCTGTTCCTCGCCGGCGAGGTCACGAACGGCGCGATGGTCGCCCTCAGCGGCTGGTTCCTGATCCTCTCGAGTCGTGCCATCCGGGAGCGCCAGAAGGTCGACATCCTGATCGGCGACCTCATGGTGAGCGACGCGATGGAGCGAGATCCAACGACGGTCCAACCCGGCCTCACCGTTGATACGCTTGCCGGCCAGCTCCTCGACGGCGAGACACCCACGACATCGATCCCGGTCATGGAAGGCGCGAGCGTGGTCGGCATGCTCGGTGTTCGTGAGGTCCGACGCCTGCGGCGCGGTGCGTGGGGAACTACCCGTGTCGGGGATGCGATGGTCAAGCCTCCGCGCATGGTCGCGCTGACGCCGAGTGCTGGACTCGTAGATGGCGTCGAGCGTCTTCATCGGTCCGGCCTCGACGGCCTCCCGGTTGTCCTGGACGGCGCGCTCCAGGGCGTCCTGACGCGGCGCAGCGTGGGCCAGGTCGTGCACGAACGGACGGCAGCCCTGCCCACGTCCAGCCGCTGAGCGTCCGTATGGCGACCGCCGAACCTGAGTCGGGGAAACTGATCAGCGCCGATGCGGCCCTGGGCGCCGTCCTCGATGCCGTTCCCGGGCCAACGGACGCCGAGTGGGTGCACCTGTCTGAGGCTCCCGGTCGCGTCGCCTCCGAGGATGTGGTCTCGGCACTCGACCTTCCGCCCTGGGACAACAGCGCGATGGACGGTTACGCGCTCCGTTACCGGGATGTTGAGACGGCAACCGCCGCGCGCCCCGTCGTCCTCGAAATCACCGGCGACGTGCCGGCCGGCGCGGAAGACCTCCCTGAGGTTCGCCGGGGCACGGCCGTCCGGATCGCAACGGGAGCGAGGATTCCGCCGTCCGCCGATTGCGTGATTCCGGTCGAGCAGACAACGGCCGCCAGTTCGTCCGGCGAGGCCCTCGGGGGTCCGGCTCGAGACGCCTCCGGTCCAGCGCCGGCCATGATCCTGATCGACACGCCCGTGGCCAGTGGGGGATCCATACGCCCGCAGGGCAGCGACCTGCGCTCCGGCACGACGGTCCTCGAGGCCGGCAACCAGATCCGGCCGGCGACGATCGCGGTCCTCGCGGGGGCTGCCTTGGGTGGTCTGCTCGTCCATCGCCGGCCCAGCGTCGGCATCCTTGCGACCGGCGATGAGATCCGCTCGCCGGGATCGGAACTTGGCCCTGCCGGCATCCCCGACGCCAACGGACCCGCGCTCCACGCCTACGTCGAGGCGGCCGGCGGGTCAGGCCAGGATCTCGGTATCGCTCGTGATCGGCTCGAGGATGTTCAGGCGCGGCTATCGGCGGGCCTTGCTGCTGGGCTCGACGCGATCATCGTGTCCGGCGGGGTGTCGGTTGGTCCGTACGACCACGTGCGCACGGCGTTTGCCGCATACGGCACGATCGAGCTCTGGCGCGTGGCGGTTCAACCCGGGAAGCCGTTCGTCTTTGGGACCGCGCCGCGACCCGGTGGTGGGCGGCCGATCCTCCTCTTCGGGCTGCCTGGGAACCCGGTTTCGACATTTGTGACCTTCGAGTTGTTCGTCCGACCGGCGCTGCGCCGGCTCGGGGGCCATGCCGACACGGGTCGACGGGTCGATCGGGCCGTCTTGATGGACGCGACGCCGAAGAGTTCGGGCCGTCGAGCGTTCATCCGGGTCCGGGCCGATCGTGATGCGCTGGGAACGCCGATCCGCGATGACCTCGGACGCGTGGTCGTTCGGTTGTCCGGTGGCGTGTCGGGTCAGGGGAGTCATGTGCTGTCTGCTCTGGCCGAGGCCGAGGCCCTGGCCATCATTCCCGAGGATGTGGACACCCATCCGGCCGGTGGCGCCGTCACGCTCTGGTGGCTCGATCAGGGCTGACCAACCCGGCGAGCCCGAGTGGGGCATGATCAACAACCACAGGAGGAACCCATGGACCGAGGACCGGCTCCCCGAGCCGAGCGCCGCCGCCTCACGCACGTCGATCGTTCTGGCCGGCCACGCATGGTCGATGTCTCCGACAAACCATCAACGGCGCGGCGTGCTGTGGCCGAGGCCTTCGTCTCCCTCTCGCCCGAGACGCTTTCGATGGTGATCGACGGTGGGTCGGCCAAGGGCGATGTCCTGGGCGTTGCCGAACTGGCTGGGGTCATGGGTGCGAAGCGAACGTCTGAACTCATCCCGCTCTGCCATCCACTCGCCTTGACGGACCTCGTCGTGGCAATTTCGCCCGATCGAGCCGCCGGCGGATTGCGGATTCGCGCCGAAGCTGCCACCACCGGCCCGACCGGGGTCGAGATGGAAGCCTTGACCGCCGCATCCGTCGCGGCGCTCACGGTCTACGACATGGTCAAGGGCGTTGAGCGCGGCGTTGAGATCCAGTGGCTCCGGCTGATGTCCAAGACCGGTGGCAAGAGCGGCGACTGGCGCCGCGAAGGCCTGGTTCCCGGCGCGGGTCCAACCGCTAGCCCCAGGGCCCAGGCGGGCGGAGCAGGCGGTCCCCGTAGAGACAACCGGCGCCCTGGGGATCGATCGGCCGGACGGATCCGGAAAGGCTGATCGTGCCGGAGCGGCCCGACGTTCCTCGACTTGCTCCGGGCACTCGCGTCCACGTGTTGACCGTGAGCGATGGCGTGGCCAGCGGCACACGGGACGATCTGTCCGGAGCAACGATCCGCGCCAGGATCGTCGAATTGGGCGGCACCGTGACCGCAGCCATCGTGCCCGATGAGATCGAGCGCATCGGCGCGGCGATCCGCGAGGCAGCTGCACACCATCAGATCGTCATCACGACCGGCGGCACCGGCCTGACCCCGCGCGACGTGACGCCCCAGGCCACGCAGAGCGTCCTGGATCTCGAGGTCCCGGGAATCGCCGAAGCGATGCGAGCCGCCGGCCGGGCAAACACGCCCCTCGCCGACCTGTCCCGCGCCATGGCCGGGATCGTCGGTCGTGCGCTGGTGGTGAACGTGCCTGGCAGCCCCCGTGGTGCACTCGAATCCCTGGGCGCGATCGAGGGCGTCCTCGCCCACGCGGTGGAGACCCTTGCCGGCCCACACGACCATGACGCCGCGCGCCGGGATGCTCCCGTGCCGTACGATCGCCCGAAGGAGGACGCCCGTTGATGTTCCCGGTCTTCGCCGAGGTTCCCGCCTATCCGCTGGTCTTCGTCGTCTTCTGGGGCGCGGCCGCCTTCTTCGCCCTGGTCATGGCCCGCCATCTCCGCGTCTTCGCGGCGGCCCAAGCTCCAGGCCCGAACCCGTTCGCTGACATCCCCACCCGCACGCTCGGCCTGATCCGGTACGCGTTCCTCCAGGTCAAAATGTTCAAGGATCCGCGTGCCGGGATCATGCATTTCGGCATCTTCTGGGGCTTCGTCCTGCTGACCATCGGAACCGCCGACATCGTCACCGGTGGGATCATCCAGACGATTCTGACCCTGCCGTTCGATGGACTTCTCTGGGCCGCGATCTCGGCGATGCAGAACGTCGTTGCCGTCATCACCCTCGCATTCATCGTCTGGGCGTTTGAGCGACGCCTGATTTCGAAGCCGGAGAGACTCACCTACAACTGGGACGCCCTCACGATCTTGCTGATGATCGGCGGCGTCGTGGGTACCGAATTGCTCGCCCAGGCCTTCGAGTTCGCTGCCTACGGGGACAAGCCCGGCGCGTTCATCTCGGCCTTCCTGGCCGTGCCGCTCCGCAACCTCGATCCCGGTTGGCTCCAGGCGCTCTTCGCGGTCCTGTGGTGGGCGCACATCGGGATCGTCGCGGCGTTCCTCGGTTTCCTGCCGTTCAGCAAGCACCTGCACGTGGCGACGGCATTTCCGAACATCTACTTCCGCAAGCTGGCCCCTCGCGGCGAGCTGCCGGCGATGGATCTCGAGGCCGAGGACACGACCTTCGGGATCCGGACCCTCGCCGACCTCGGCTGGAAGGACATGCTCGACGGCTTCACCTGCACCGAGTGCGGACGCTGCCAGCAGGCCTGTCCCGCCTGGCATACCGGCAAGCCGCTCAATCCGAAGAGTTTCATCATGGGCATTCGGGAGATGTCGGTGGAGGCCGAGCATGGCCTGCCCCTGATCCCGAACTCGGCCATCGTTCGTGACACGTACGGGCTCGATGACACGATCCAGGCGGCGACGATGGCCAAGCCGATCGTGGACGACGCGATCCCGTTCGATGCGGTCTGGGACTGCGTGACCTGCGGGGCCTGCGTCGAGGCCTGTCCGGTCCTCATCGAACACGTCGACAAGATCATCGGCCTGCGACGCAACCTGGTCCTGGAGGATTCGCGGTTCCCAGCTGAGCTGAACGGCGCCTTCAGGAACATGGAGGGGGTCGGAAATCCGTGGGGCCAGCCCCCGGCGTCGCGCCTGGACTGGACGAAGGGCCTGTCGTTCGAGGTCCCGATCGTGGCCGACGTCGCGGCGGCCGGCAAGCTCGGCGAACTCGACGTCCTGTACTGGGTCGGTTGTGCGGCGGCATTCGACGAGCGGAATCGCAAGGTCGCCCGCGCCTTCGCGACCTGCCTCGACGCCGCCGGACTGAACTTCGCGGTCCTCGGCCAGGAAGAATCGTGCACCGGCGATCCGGCACGGCGCATGGGTAACGACTACGTCTACCAGATGCTCGCGAGCGGCAACATCGACACCTTGAACCGTTACCGGATGGGTGAGAAGACGATCGTCACCGCCTGCCCCCACTGCTTCAACTCGATCGGCAACGAGTACGGCCAGCTCGGTGGCAATTTCCGGGTTCTCCATCACTCAGCGTTCCTCAAGGAACTCCTGGCCGACGGCCGCCTGCGCGTGATCGACGATGACGCCGCGCCGCGCAAGTCCGTGACCCTCCACGACTCGTGCTACATGGCTCGTTACAACGACGTCGTAGCGGAACCGCGCGATGTCCTTGGGGCCGTGCCGGGACTCGACCTGGTCGAGATGGACAAGAACGGCAGGAACACGTTCTGCTGTGGCGCCGGCGGGGGACGGATGTGGATGGAGGAAACCCGCGGCACGCGGATCAACGCCGCCCGCACGGATCAGGCGCTGTCAACCGGTGCCAGGACCGTCGCGACCGAATGCCCGTTCTGCATGACGATGATGAAGGACGGCCTGGAGGCCTCCGAGGACAACCCGGGCGGCGAGGTCAGGGCCGTGGACATCGCCGAACTGCTCGCCGAATCGCTGGCCCCGAAGGAACTCTCGGGCCGGCAATTGCCGGTCCTCCAGTAGGCTCCTAGCATCGGGAGGACGGGTCCTGACGCGGGCCCTAGCTTGGGAGGGTGGCCCCGCAACTGGCGCACGTGGTGTCGGTCACGTCGTTGGCCAGCCCGCAGTTCGGGCAGCGTGTCACGCCTTCAGTCGAAGCGGCAAACGGGCTTTCTTCCGGCGTCTCCCGGCGGCTGAGAATCGCCCACGATGCCAGCGCCCCGATGATGGCGGCACCCGCGAGCACGACCAACGTCGCGAAATCCATGGCGCCCACCCCCAGAGCGGTCGGATCGTCGCCCACACTTCGAATCCCGACCAGCATCGACAGGGTACGCCGCCGCTGCGGATTCGGGAACAAGAATCGGCTGTACGATGGTCATGGTGACGACCCGTAATCCGGCTGATCGGCTGTCCGAGGAACAGGTCTTCCTGCGCGACACGGTGCGTCGGCTGGCCGTCGAACGGATCGCCCCGCGCGCGGCCGAGATCGATCGAACCTCGGAGTTTCCCGAGGACATCCGGCAGCTTCTGGCGCAGCAGGACGTTCTCGGCCTGCCCTTTCCCGTCGAGCATGGTGGGGTCGGTGGCGATCTCCTGACCGTGTGCATCGCGATCGAGGAGATCGCAAAGGCCTGCGCGACCAGCAGCCTCATCCTGATCGTTCAGGTCCTTGGATCGCTGCCCCTGCACCTGGCTGGAACGCCCGAGCAGAAGGCCAAGTTCTTTCCTGACCTCGCCTCCGGCAAGGTGCTCGCCGCATTCGGACTCACCGAGCCCGAGGCAGGCTCCGACGTTGCGGCGGCGCGGACTCGAGCCGTCCGCGACGGCGATGCCTACGTGTTGAACGGGACGAAACGGTTCATCACCAATGGCAGCGTCGCCGGGCTCATCACGGTGTTCGCGGTCACGGATCCAGAGGCGCCGCGCCATAGGCGGCTGTCGTGCTTCGCCGTGGAGGTGCCGACGCCGGGGTTCCGTGTCGAGCGCCTGGAGCACAAGCTCGGGATCCGCGGGAGCCCGACCGCGGAGCTGGCGTTCGAGGACGTTCGCGTGCCAGCGGCCAACCTGATCGGAGCCGAGGGTGACGGGTTCTCGATCGCGATGGCAACACTCGATCACTCCCGGCCCGGCGTCGCTGCGCAGGCGATCGGGATCGCACAGGGCGCCCTGGATATCGCTGTCGCGTACGCCCGCGATCGGCGCCAGTTCAAGCAGCGAATCGGCGACTTCCAGATGGTGGCGGCAATGCTCGCCGACATGGACTCACAGATCGAGGCGGCCCGACAGCTCCTGTACACCGCCTGTGTCGAGATCGAGGCGGGCGGACCTGATGTCGGGCGCTGGTCGGCGATGTGTAAACTCATTGCCGGTGACACCGCGATGCGCGTCACCACCGACGCCGTCCAGGTGCTGGGCGGCTATGGCTACATCGACGAGTTCCCCGTCGAGCGAATGATGCGAGACGCGAAGATCACCCAGATCTACGAGGGAACCCAGCAGGTCCAACGACTCGTGATTGCCCGTGCGCTCCTGGGGCGCCCGGAATCCTGAGGTCGAGGCACCAGTCGTGAACGGAGGCTTCTGAATCCCGTGCACATCGTTGTTCTGACCAAACCCGTCCCGGATCCCGCGGCCGCAGCCGAGAAGCTGGGGCCCGATCATCGGCTCGATCGGGCGGCCTCGCCGGCCGTCGTCAACGCCAATGACGAATACGCCCTCGAGGCGGCGCTCAAGCTGATCGAGGCGGTCGGTGGCGAGATCACGCTGCTCACGATGGCGCCGACGGGTGGCGCCGACACGATGCGCAAGGCACTCGCGATGGGAGCGACCCGCGGAGTCCAGGTGTCCGACCCGGTGCTCGCCGGTTCCGACACGCGGTCCACGGTGTCGGTCCTCGCCGCAGCCCTTGGGGAACTGACCTACGACCTCGTTCTTGCCGGCGCCGACACGTCGGATGGTGGCGGCGGCGTGGTGCCCGCTGGAATTGCGGCGCTCCTGCGCCTGCCGTATCTCAGCAACGCGGCGAAGATCGAGCCCGATGGGGACGGTGGCCGGGTGAAGGTCCGCCGGATCACCCCAACCGGCTACGACGTCATTGAGGCGCCCATGCCCGCCCTCATCGTCTGCACGCAGGCTCTGGGAGAGCCGCGCTACCCGTCCCTGAAGGGGATCATGGCCGCGCGATCCAAGGAGATCGCCCCCCGAGCCCTCGCGGATATCGGGACGGACGCGGCCTCGGTTGGCGGGGCCATGGCGTCAACCATGGTGACGGAGACCAGGCGACCTCCGGCGCGCGGCGCCACAACTGTCGTTCGAGGCACGCCGGACGAAGGCGCCGCCGCGATCGTCGACTTCCTCGTGACGCGGAGGATCATCTGATGGCCACCATCTGGGTCATCGGAGAGATGAACGGCGATGGATCGCTGACCCGAATGTCGGCCGAGACGGCGACGCTGGGCCGGACCCTCGCCGCTGCGGGCGGGACCGACCTCGCGGGCATCGTGGTCGCCGCCGACCCCACATCGGCCGCCGCCGAGCTGGCCGGGTACCTGCCTCGCGTTGTCTCGATCGCCGATCCTGAAGCCGCCGGTCACGTCTGGGCGTCGATTGCCGCGGAGCGGATTGCCGCAGTCATCGGCACGGATCCGGCAACGGTCGTGCTGGTTGGGGCAGGGCCCGACGGCCGCGACGTCGCGGGCGCCCTCTCGGCCCTGACCAGCCTGGGTGTCCTC
>JANMNF010000064.1:0-9208 GCA_031373765.1 Chloroflexota bacterium | reverse complement strand
GCCGACATCGTCCTGATCAAGGCACTGGGCCTGGGCATCGCGATCGCCGTCGCCCTCGATGCCACCATCGTCCGGGCGCTCCTCGTCCCGGCGACGATGCGCCTGCTCGGGCATTGGAACTGGTGGCTGCCGGATGCCCTTGCCAAGCGCCTGCCGGATATCGCCGAGCACGAGGGCGCGGCATGAGGCATGACGTTGGCCGGATCGCGAGCCTCGGGATCCTGGCGGTCATGGTCGCCGCCTGCTCCGGCCCGATCCTTGCCAATCCGCGTTCGAGCCAGCCGGTGATCCCGACGGCCAGCCCGCGGCCGATCGCGCTGCCTGATCCCCAGCCGATCACCTTCCCGCCCGATGATGCGCCCCACCATCGGCTGACCGAGTGGTGGTACTACACCGGGCACCTTGCCGACGGCGCGGGCGGCCGGTGGGGCTTCGAATTCGTGATCTTTCGAGCCGACCGTGGCGGCTTCCCGGTGACCTGGGCCTCGCACTTCGCGCTGACGGACGAGACCGCCGGCGCGTTTGACTATGCGCAGCGAAGCGAGATCGGACCACAAGTGGACCGGTCACCGCCCGATATGGGCGCATTCAGCCTTGCCATCGGAGCTGCATTGAACGCGTCGGTGGCGCCACCAGAGCCATGGACGATGTCCAATGCGGTCGGGCCCGACCGCCTCCGTGCCACGCTCGACGATGGCGCCGGCTTCGACCTGGAACTGCTGGCTGCGAAGCCACCGACCTTGCACGATCGGGACGGTTGGATCGATTTCGGACCCGCAGGTGGCTCGTACTACTACTCCCGGACGAACATGGCCGCGAAGGGAACCCTGACCGTGGACGGCGCACCAGCGCAGGTGACGGGCACGGCATGGTTCGATCACCAGTGGGGCGATTTCATCTCGGTCGGCGGTGGCGGCTGGGACTGGTTCGCCGTGAACCTGAATGACGGCACCGACCTGACGATCTCGCTCGTCCGTGCCGCCGATGGATCGACGCCGCTCGTCTACGGGACCCTCGTCGATGGATCCGGTCACGCCACGAACCTCGACCGGAGCGCCTTCGAAGTGGTCAATGATCCCGCACGAACGTGGACCAGCCCGGCGACGGGCGCCACCTACCCGGCCGGCTGGACCATCCGCATCCCTGGACAGGGCCTGGTCATCGACCTGACGCCGACGGTCGCGAACCAGGAACTCGACACCCGATCGACGACGGGCGTCGTGTACTGGGAGGGCTCGCAGGTCGTGTCGGCGACGCGGAACGGCGTCCCGGTTGGCGGCCAAGCCTACGTGGAGCTGACGGGCTACCTGCCGGCGGCGCCGTAGCCGCGTGGCCGTCGCGTGGTGGCGTTGCGGGCCCGCCCTGGGCCGCAACGGCCGGCCGCGTCCAATCGGACGGGCCGTTCGGCCCTACCGAACGTCCAAGCCGGGAAGCAGCATCGCGCCATGCGGATCGAACTGTCCCGGCGAGGCGACTACGCCGTTCGGGCGGCATTGGCCCTCGCAATCCTCGATGACGGTCGCCCAGTCAGCGCTCGGCGCCTCGCCGAGCGGATGAGCATTCCGCCCGGCTTTCTGGCTCACGTCCTGACCGACCTCGTGCGAGCGGGAATCGCGATCGGGACGACCGGCAGATCCGGCGGCTACAAGCTCGCGGTCCCGGCGAGCCAGGTCGACCTGCTCCGGGTCGTGGATGCCGCCGAGGAACGCGGAGATCTGCCGCGCTGTGTCATTCGAGGCGGCGAGTGCGGGGTTGCCACGCGGTGCGCCGTGCACGTCGCATTCGACACCGCGAACATCGCGATGCGGCGCGAGCTGGCGTCAACGACGCTCGCGGACCTCGTCTGGAACGAGTTGAACCGCGGCTCCGGGCGGAATTCACGAAACGGCCAGGTCACGGCCAACCCATGATCCGTGTGGGCGGTGACGGCTCAGTCCCTGACGACGGGACGTCAGGACCGGATTGACGTGCCAAATGGCCCATCCGGTCAGAGGCGGTCATGAGCGATATTCGCACTGCCCCGGTATGTGTTTAGCCCGGCCCTGCCGGCACCGTGGCCAACCGGTCCTCGAGTGACCAAGGAGTCAACAAACATGAAGCCCACACGATTGCTCGGGGTCCTCGCCGTAGCGGCGCTCGTCTTCGCCGCCTGCGCACCCGCCGGCCACATGCCCACGTGGACATACGCGCCCGGTGGCGCCAACGGCGCCGGCGCCTCGCCGGGGGCGACGGACGGCCAGGCCGGAAGTGGTGACGTGCTCGGCACGCTCGAGGTCAATTCGGTCGACCTGATGTTCGAACCCGCGGCCCTCACGGTCCCGAAGGCGGGCACCTACGAGGTCAAGCTGACCAACAACGGGGCGATCCCGCACGACATCACCTTCGCCGACGGCACCACGAGCGGCCTCGTTGACGCCGGCGCGACGAAGTCCGTGAACGTCACGGTTCCGGACGGCGGAATCACGTTCATCTGCTCCGTCCCCGGCCACGAGGCGGCCGGCATGAAGGGCGGCATCACGATCGCCGGTGCCACCGCTGGCGGCGACGACCATGGCGGTCCCGCTCCGGCCACCGACGTCAAGGCCGACCCGAGCGCCCCGAAGTACACGCTCTACCCGGCTGAGGCCCCGAAGGTCCTCTCGGGCACGGTCCACGACATCGACCTCGTCGTCCAGGAAAAGCTGATGACCGTTGCCGACGGGTTCGTCCAGAAGGTCTGGACCTTCGGCACCACCGAGACCAACGGAACGGTCCCGGGTCCGGTGATCCGGGTCCATCTCGGGGACACCGTCCGAATCCATCTCAAGAATCCCGCCACGAGCGAGGCGTCGCACAGCGTCGACTTCCATGCCAGCCAGGTCGCCTGGAATGACGAGATGACCTCGATCAAGCCCGGCGAGGAGAAGCTCTACGAGTTCACCGCCGACTACGCCGGCGTGTGGATGTACCACTGCGGCACGGCTCCGGCCCTCCATCACATCGCCAACGGCATGTTCGGGATGCTCATCGTGGAGCCCAAGGGCGGATTCGCCCCGGTCGATACCGAGATCGCGATCGTCCAGAGCGAGTGGTACCTCGGCCCGCAGGGCGACCTGACGAGCCTCGAGAAGGCCTCGACCGGCAACCCGGCCCCGGACTACGTGGTCTTCAACGGCGTGGCCAACCAGTACAAGGACAACCCGATCAAGGTCAAGACCGGCGGCAAGGTGCGGATTTTCGTGCTCGACGCGGGCCCGAACATCGATAGTTCGTTCCACATCGTCGGCACGATCTTCAACGCCGTCGTCAAGGAAGGCATTCAGCTGGTCGCGGGCAATGCCGGCGGATGGGGTTCCCAGGCTGTCGATCTCTCGCCCGCCCAGGGCGCGATCGTCGAGTTGACGACCGCCGAGGACGGCCTCTACCCGATCGTGACCCACGCCTTCAACTTCGTCGGACGCGGTGCGCTCGGCCTGCTCCAGGCCGGCGACGGCGATCCGCTCAACTGACCTCCATTCCTGACCCCGGTTCCGCCGACGCGGGGCCGGGGTCTCGACTTCGATCCCTCCCGGTGCTGACTGCGGCGGTGACGGGCAACGTCGGCGTGACGTCCGAAGGCGTCGTGCCGCCGGTTCCGTGTTGTGAGGCCTGCGCGGCCGTCGCGGTCCCGGTCTCGGCACCGACCGGCGCGGTCCTGAGCTCCACCCCGGCCCGGGTCCAGGTTTCGGCCCAGGTCCCCGCCCCGGCCCCCGCCCCGGCCCCGATCGCTCGCAGCCGGGGACCATTGCCCGTGTTAGAGGCGGCATCGCCCAAGGGTGTCGGCATCTCCCGGATCGTTGATCGCAGGATCGCCTTTGGCGGGATGGCGGTCTCAGCCGTCTATCTCGCGCTCGCGGTTACGTCGCTCCTGCTTCCCGCGGCAGTCCGGCTGGGGTCGTGGGTCCCGCTCCACCTCGCCCTCGCCGGTGCGGCCACAACGGCCATCGCCGCGCTCCTGCCGTTCTTCGCTGCCGCTCTCGTTGTCGCGCCACCGGCTCGCCCTGCGATTCGGATCAGCGCTATCGCTCTGGTCGCGATCGGGGCTTTGGCGGTCATTGCCGCCCATGGCTACGCGTCGGGACAGGCCCTCCCCGCTGCCCTGGCTGGCGGAACCTTCCTCGCCGGCCTCGCGCTGGTTGGGCTCGCGGCATTCACATCCGTCCGGCGGGCCAACGGGCCGCGTCGCGTGCTCGTGGAACGTGCCTACGGCCTTGCGCTGGCGAATGTGGCGGTCGGCGCGACCCTCGCCACGCTCCTGATCGGCGGCAACGCAACAGTCGGTGGGGACTGGGGCATGCTCAAACCAGCCCATGCCTGGTTGAACCTCGTCGGGTTCGCGGGCCTCGTCGTGCAGGCCACGCTGCTCCACCTCGCGCCCACGATTGCCGGCGCCCGGATCCGGACGAGAGCATCGGCTAGGATCGCGATCATCGGCATCGCGTCGGGCGCACCCACGATCGCCTTCGGCTTCATCACCGGGATCGATCTCGCGGCACGGGTCGGCGCGCTGGCGGTGCTCACCGGCGGTCTCGCCGCAGCGACGCACGGGATCGCAGTCAGGTTTGACCGCGGGCGGGGCAGCTGGACGACCGACATCGCATGGCACCGATTCACGGGCACTTCGGTGCTGCTGGGTCAGATCTGGTTCGGGCTCGGGCTCGCGGTGGCGGCCTCGCGCGTGATCCTCCTCGGCGCCACGCCGGCGAGCTGGGTCATGACGCTCATCGTCGGCCCGCTCGTGATCGGCGGCGCCCTCCAGATCCTCATCGGCGCCATGGCCCATCTCGCGCCGACGGTCGGGCCGGGTGATCCAATGCGTCACGCAACGCAGCGGCGGCTCATTGGCCGCTGGGCAAGGGCGCGGATCGTCCTGCTGAACGCAGGTGCGGTCGGCGTGGCGGTCGGGTTCGGACTCGGCTCAACCATCGATGGCGGGGCGCTCGGACGCACCCTCGTGAGCCTTGGGCTCGGCGGCGCGGCACTCGCGCTGGGCTGGACGCTCGTGCTCCTGGCCGTGGCCGCACGACCGGGACCGGTATCCCGGTTCGCGGCCTACGGCGCGGGTTCGGCTCCGCGGGTCTGACGCAGCCAGACGATCAGGGCCACCACGAACCGCAGGACGAGGCTGAGCCCGTAACTGGTGCACCACACGCACACGGCGCGAATGACGGCGATCTGGATGTAGATGAAGTAGATCTCGAAGATCACACCGCCCAGCGACAGGCCGTAGTGCAGGAGCAACAGCCCACGGAAGTTGGTTCGCCACCAGGCGAGGGCGAGGGTCAGGAGCGTCAGCGACAGCACGACTCCGTAGACCGCCACCGGGATCCCGGCGATGCGGCTGTACTCACTCTGGGCGACCGTTTCGCAGCCCTTGAGCGGACCGCAAACGGGCACGCCACCGCCGACTTCCACGACCGCCAGGTAGCCGGCGATGAAGAGCCCGATGAGGTCGAGCGCGGCCAGAATCAAACCCGGATGGAGACCGAGAATCGGGCGGACTGACTCGCGGCGCAGCACGTCAGGGTGCGGTGCTGGCGGCAGGTGCCCCGCTCGGCGCGGCGCTCGCGGCGAGCTCCTGGATCCGGGCAATGAGCGCCGCCGCGTCGGGCAGGCCCGCGGCCGGTGCCCCGCCGTTCAGGACCAGTGTGGGTGTGGCATTGATCCCGGATTCGAGGGCTTTCGAGGTGTCAGCCCGAACCGAGTTCCGGACGGTGTCATCGGCCATGCACGTGTCCCACGCCGCGCGATCCAGGCCCGCTCGATTGGCAACGGCCGCGAGATAGGCGGCATCGTGATCGCCGCGATTCTCGCCTCCCTGATTCCAGAACACGAGATCATGGAACTGCCAGTAGCGGTCCTGCGCGGCGGCGCAGCGGGCGCCCGTCGCGAGTTCGAGCGATTCGTCAGGCGACCCGGTCCCGAGAAATGCGATGTCGCGGGACTCGATCCGCAGGATCCCGGTGTCCACGAACTGCGTCTTGAGGGTCGGAAACTGGTCGCGCGCGAATCGAGCGCAGACGGGGCACTGGAAGTCCGAGTACACCTCGAGGACCACCGGCGCGTCGGCTGAGCCGACGGATTCGCCTGACACGATCTCCGCCGTGTACGTGATCGGCGTCCCGAACAGGCTGCCCCCCGAGGTCGTCGGCTGCGGCCGCGTGTTGAGTGCCACGACGGCGCCACCGAGAACGACAGCGGCGATGGTCATGAGAACGAATGGCGACTTCCAGGCCGGGCGCCTCACCTTCGCGCTGGATGTCCGGGGGCGTTCGCGGACCGGCCGGTCGAGTCGTTCCTGGAGGCGACGGTCCCGACGGCTTGCGGGCGGATTGGGTCGATCACTCACGCGGAAGGCACCTTTCGAGCAGCGGCAACGGGCCGGGCGCTCCCGGCGACCCCAGCATCCCGGACCGGTGAACGTCGCCAAAGGGCCGAAGCGCCCGTCCGGGCGGGACCATCGAGTCATCTTCGTGGGACGAAGGTCGCGGTGGAGTCTGAAACCCGTGGCGACCGAAGCTTGAGTCAGGCGCGCGAAGGGTCAGGTCGCAGCGGCGGCCACAGGTCGAGGATCGGCCGGCCATGCATCCCAAGCGTCAGCGCGATTTCGCCGGCGTGAAACGCGTCATGGGTGATGAGTCGCAGGAGGACCGACTGCCGGGTATGCATCTGGGGTTGGCTCGCGCCGACATCGCGCGGAAACGCCTCGTGGAGCATCGGGGGCGTCCAGCGCGCCAGGCAGCCATCGATAACCTTCGAGGTCGATTCGAGCGCCTCGACGATCTCCGCCACCGATCGAGGTGAATCGAGGTCATCTTCCCAACCCAGCTCCGCGAAAGGATCTGGAAACGGCGTCGATTCCGCGCCCGGCTCCCCGAACACGCCGCACAGCCAGTAGGTGCGAGCGCCCGCGACGTGCGCGGCGATCGCCCAGATCGGCCAGTGATCCGCCGCGCCACGAAGGGCCAGATCGGCTTCGGTCAGGCCGCGAATCCCGTCCACGATGCGGGTCCGGTACTTCGCCCAGTCGGCGTACAGCGGGGCGACCGATTCGCCGGTTCCCGCCGTGGATCCGGCGCCGCCAGCGCCTGCGTCCGTCATGTCAGGCGGTGACGAACTCGCCGCCGTCGACGCTGATGATGTCGCCGTTGATGAAGTCCGTGCCCTCGCCCGAGAGCGTCACGATCGCGTTGGCGACGTCCTGAGGCGTCGTCATTCGACCGGTGGGATTCCGCTTCATCGTGATGTCGATCATCGCCTGGGCCTCGGGGATCTTCATGAGCGCCGGGGTCACGGTGACGCCGGCCCGGATCGAGTTCGCGGTCACGCCCGAGCCCTTGCGGGCAAGTTCCATGGCGAGCTGGCGGATGTGGCTCTCGAGGGCGGCCTTGGCCGACGACACGACGCCGTACGACGGCACGACGCGGCTCGAACCCTCCGACGTCATCGCGTAGATCTTGGAGCCCTTGCCCAGGAAACCGCGCCGGTACAGGTCCTGGACCCAGTAGACGAGGCTGTTCGCCATCACGTCCTGGGTCATCTCCATCTTCTTGCGGTCGACGCCTTCCTTCGGGTCATCCGTGATGAATGGGACGAGGCTGCCGAAGGCCAGGGAATGCATCACGACGCGGACGTAGGGTTCTCGTCCGGCGGACCGAGCGGCAGCGAATCGTTCGTCCAGGGCGTCGAGCGCGGCGGCGCGCTTCTCGTCATCGGCGGCGTTCATGTTGATGAACAGGACCTCGCGGCCCTCGGCGGCGAGATCGGCCTTGACCTCCTCGACGCGCTGGAGCGACGCCCGAAAGTCGAGATGGATGCCACAGATGTTGTAGCCCGCCTTCGCGAGGGCGCGGGAGGTGGCTTCGCCCATGCCGGACGAGGCTCCGAGAATGAGCGCCCAGCGCTCGCGTGTGTCGGTCATGGTGGGTGGTCTCCTGGGATGCTGACGCTCGCCGAGTCTAGCGCGCGGGTGGGCACCGGGGTCGGGATCAGGTGCAGGCCTGCATCCGGTTCGTGCGCTGGAACCCACCTGGGATCACCGTCGTGACACCCGGACCCGTACAACTGGGCCATCCGGCCCGGGCCGAAATGTGTACCTATCGGGTATCAATAGGGCATGGATACATCACCTCGAACTACAAACCGATCCTTCAGGCTCGTCGCGGCCATCGCGATCGTGGCCATCCTCATCGCCGCCTGTGGCGCTGCCGGCGCACCGACCCAGACGATCACGCCGATCCAGACGCCAGCAACTGCGGGCGCTCGGGAAGTCGCGATCGCGATGCAGGACATCTCGTTCGACGCAACGGCGATCGATGTCGCGGCCGGCGAGACCATTCACTTCGTGTTCACCAACACCGGACAGATCCGGCATGAAGCCGTCATTGGCGACATGGATCGCCAGACCGAGCACGAAATGGAAATGATGGCGTCCATTGCACCTGACGCGAGTCACATGGAAATGGTCGAGGAAGGCGAGATCAGCCTCGATCCGGGCGCGACCGGCTCAGTCGATTTCACCTTTGACAAGGCCGGCGCCTTTTACATCGGGTGCCACGAGCCTGGCCACTACGCGGCGGGCATGGTCGCCACGGTCACCGTCAAGTAGGCCAGACGCCGGCGACTTGCCATTAGCTCTCAACGGGGCCACGATTCGGGCGTGCGACCTGACCTCGTCCTGAGCGATTCCCGAATCCAGCTGCGACCGGTTGCCGAAGGCGACCGGTCGTCCCTTTCGGCGATCCTGGCCGAGCCCGATGTCGCCCGCTGGTGGGTTCACGAGGACGTCCCGACCACCGTGGCCGGCGTGTTCGACGATGACGACGAGGTCCGGCTCGCGATCGTCGTCGAGGGTGAGGTGGTCGGCCTGATCCAGTACGCCGAGGAGAACACGCCCGATTATCGGCATGCCGGCCTCGACCTGTTCGTCGGGGGCGCGTGGCAAGGTCACGGCATCGGGCCCGATGCCATTCGGCTGGTGGCGCAGTACCTGTTCAAGGTCCGTGGGCACCATCGCCTGATCATCGATCCGGCCGTTGCCAACGAGCGCGCGATCCGTGCCTACGAGAAAGTCGGCTTCCAGCGCGTCGGGGTCATGCGGAACTATGAGCGCGGAGCCGATGGCCGCTGGCACGACGGCCTGTTGATGGACCTGCTGCGGGAGGAATTCGCCGGCTAATCCGCTGCTCCG
>JANMNF010000061.1:0-5907 GCA_031373765.1 Chloroflexota bacterium | reverse complement strand
TCCATGGACCAGGTCGTTCAGGAGGCGGGGCTTGACTGGCTCGAGACGCCGGACCAGGCCGTCGTCTGGTCGGTGGCGCTGGGCCTGGTCGGTCAGGTCGAGGACGTCCTCGGACGGACGATGGCCGACTCGGAGGCCGGCGGGTCGCAGGCGGGGTACATGCCACTCTGGTATCGCGGAAATGACGGCTCGGCATTCGTTGGCGGCGGGGGCTCGGCGTCCGGCGGCGGACTGTTCTCCTCGTCTGGGGTTCCGGACCTCGGCGGCATGTTCTCGGTGCTCGACACCGTCGGCAATGCCCCGTCCTCGTCTGGGAGCAGTGGTGGTGGTGGATTCGGTGGCGGTGGCTCAGGCGGCGGGGGCGGCGCCGGCGGCGGGTTCTAGGCCCTCGGTCGCGTCGCTCGGCGAACGATCGCCGACGCCCCTACACTGCGCCGCATGGGTGCAGTCGACACGATGGAAGTCTTCTTCGAGAAGCTCAACGATGGTGATCGTCCGGGAGCCGTCGCGCTCATGGACGAGCGCGTCGAGATGCGGATCCACGTCGGCGACAACGCGCGCACGCTTCGTGGCGTCGAGCAGGTTGGTGGCTGGTTCCTGCGGGCCGAGCCCGGCCTCAAGATGATCCCGGGTGAGGTGCGTGACCTGGGGATCACCTATCAGGCCGATGTCCTGACCGTTCGCCCGGGCGCGCTCTCCCAACACCTCGATGCTTCATTCCGCGTCGAGGCGGGCAAGATCACGTCGATCAACCTCACCCCGAGGTAACCCGTCGGGTCGGCCGATGGCATGTGCCGGCTGTTGGATCAGGGCCGTTACGCCCGCCCGCCCATGGAGTCGCGGTGAATCAGCTGACCGCTACGGGCTCGCTGCTGGCACAGGGCTCGTTGAGGCCCCCGGGACCGTCGTTGGCGCGACGGCCGGGATGATCACGTTGGCACCGACGACCACCTTGTCGCAGTTCGGGATCGTGGCCTTGTTCACTTCACACAGGGTGGCGAGTGGCACGCCAAACCGATTCGCGATCCGGGACATGGTGTCGCCCGACTGGACCACGTAGACCTGCTGGGTCGGCTCCGGTACCGGCGTCACGACGACCGGCGTCGCGCTGGCAGATCCCTGGCTCGGCGACGTCGACTGGCTCGGGCCGGGCGTCCCGGGAGGGTTCCCGACGCCGAGAATCGCCGGTAGCGCGAACAGGGCGACGGCAGCGATCACGACCGCGGCGACTGCAACCAGGATCGGTGGCATCGATACCCCGGACAGGCCCATTCGGGTCTTGAGGGTTGGATACGCCTCGCGGCGCGGGATGCGCTCCCATGACGGCGCCGTTCGGCCGGCCGCTGCACGAGTCGGGCGGCCCGGGCGAGCGCGCGAGGGTCGATCCTCGGCATCCTCATCCCGCCCGGAGTCCTCAGGCTCACCAGAGTCCTCTTCATCTTCACCGAGCCGGCCGAGTCGCGCCGGCTCGCCCTGAGCAGGTTCGCGCCAGGCCGGCGCCACGACCGGGGTCGGTGGCATCGCGTCAGGCGGCGGGTCTGGATCGCGATCACCGCGATCTGAACGCTGTCCGGACGAAGGCTGATTGGCGATCCGGTCCGCGAACGAACCGGCGAGGCCGCCGCCTCGTGGAGGGATGGGCATGATATCGGGCTCGTCGTCCGAGGTGGTCTCATCGATTCCTGCCCTGCCCGAAGGACCTCCGCCCATCCACGGTGGCGGGGACGCCCAGTCGCGAGGCGGGTTGCGCTCCGATCCCGGCGCATTTCCGGGTTGATCGTCGTAGGGGCGGGGGCGGGTCGCGGCCCCGTTGGACGTTCCGGCCGCGTCGGAAGTGGCGGCTGCCGCGAGGCTGTCGGATCGCGTCTGTGCGGCTTCGCGACGGGCCCAGTCCTGGAACGTTGGGCAGACCGCGAATGCCGACGACAGGCAGTAGGCCTGTTGGTGGGCCAGCGCACGCGGGGCGGGCCGGACCTCCGCGTAGCAGCGGTGAAGATGGTCGGGGCTCGTCGCACGCGAGTCACGATCGCCCTCGAACGCCACGAATGGGCAGGCGATCGCACCCTCGACACTCGGAAGCCCCTGCTCGGTCATCGACGCCATCATACCGGCGGACCCGAATGCGCCGGCGGCAGATTTTCCGGCCCTTGATTGATGGTTCCGCTCGGTCGCCAAAGGGCTCATGATGGCGAGCAGCCATTTGGTGAACACGTTCATGTTGTCCGTGCTCGCACCAGGCCCGATTGGGCAAAGCTTCGCGGTCTCGCTCGAGCGGTTGGCCAGGATCGTCGAATCCTGAGGACGGCGCGGCCGGGACCATCGACCTATTGAGCACGAACCAGTGGCCGGGGGCCGATCTGGCCGGAATGCTTTAGGGTCGGCATTACGTTCTGATCCCGCACCGAGTGTTCGTTCCATGTCTGCCGATTTGCCAGCCACGCGCCCAAGCCGGCTCCCTCCGCGACGACAGCCGGTCGCGGTCGCGATGCTCCTCGTCCTGACGATCTTGCGTTCGGGAGCTCCGGCGCCCGTTGAGGCATCGACCGTTGCGCCGCCCGCCCAGGCTGAGTCCGCCACGCCCGCCGGCCCAGTCAGTGCGAGCCAGTTCGCGCGGAACCTGTCGGCCGATGTCTATGGCTACCTGCCCTACTGGGAGATCGACAGCGGCACGGACGCCTACCTTCGCTACGACCTGCTGACCGACATCGCCCTGTTTTCGGTTGGGTTCACCTCGACCGGTGCCATCTCGACGACGGGCACGGGCTACCCGGCTGTCACCGGCTCAACCGCGGCAACGATCGTGGCCCACGCTCACGCCGCGGGCGTCCGGGTCGATCTCACGATCACGTCCTTTGGCTATGCGAAGAACACTGCGTTCTTCACTGACCCAGCTGCGATGACCGCCGCCGCAGCCGCCATTTCAGACCTCGTTCGATCCGAGGGACTCGACGGCGTCAATCTCGATGTCGAGTCGCTCTACAACGAGAACTTCGCGGCCTACGGGCAGTTCGTGAAGCAGCTCCGAACGGAACTTCGATCGTGGAATCCGGCGGCGCAGGTATCAGTCGCCACGAACGGCAACGTCTCCGGGGCGAACATGGCGGTCCAGGCCGTCGCCAATGGAGCCGATCGCGTGTTCATCATGGGCTACAGCTACCGGACCGAGGGCGCGAACCCGGCGGGCAGCATCGCGCCGACGGTGCGCGCAGGGACCGAGACGAGCCTGACCTGGACTCTCGATACCTACGCGGCGAAAGGCATCCCGGCGGCCCGTATCCTGCTCGGGCTCCCCTACTACGGGCGGTCCTGGACGACGTCCACGGGCCTGCTCCACGCCTCGACGACGGGATCCGCGGGCGTATTCATCCCAAGCGACCGGATGTCCGGCATCCCTGTCGGCACCGTGATCAACCACGACCCGACTGAGGGGGCGAAGTGGTTCGCCCTCCAGGATCCAACCACCGGGATCTGGACGCAGACCTACTTCGACGACCCGATCACGCTGCGCGCCAAGTACGACCTGGCGAACCAGCGTCGACTGGGCGGGGTCGGGATCTGGACGCTCGGATACGACCGCGGGATCGCGGGCTACTGGGATGCACTGGCCGCATCCTTCGCGACCGTCCGAATCGCCGGAGCTGATCGCTACGCGACGGCGGCGGCGATCGCGAACAACGCGTTCCAGCCGGGCATCGATGTCGCCTACGTGGCCACCGGCACGGCCTTTGCCGACGCGCTGGCAGGAGCCGCGGTCGCCGGCGCGAAGCACGCCCCCGTCCTGCTCGTGACGCCGAGTGCCATCCCCGCCTCGACGGCGGCGGCAATTGCACGCCTGAAACCGAATCGGATCGTCGTCGTGGGCGGTCCGGCGTCCGTGTCGGACGCCGTCATGACGAGCCTCGGGGCCCTGGCGCCGGGCGGCGTCCTCCGGTTCGCGGGCCTCGACCGCTTCCAGACCGCTGCCACGCTGTCGGCCGCGACGTTCCCGGATGGCGCGGCGACCGCGTACGTCGTATCGGGCGCAGGTTTTGCCGATGCTGTCTCAGCAGCGCCTGCCGCGGCTCGTGACGTTAGCCCGGTGCTGCTGACACGGGCCCTCGCGCTGCCCGACGCAACCGCCCAGGAGCTGACGCGCCTCGCGCCGTCACGCGTCGTGGTCGTCGGCGGGGCAGCGGTCGTCAGCGACGCGGTGCTTTCCTCGATTGCCGGCCTGCTCCCCGGTGCGACGGTCACCCGGCTTGCCGGCGCCGATCGCTATGCCACGAGCGCGGCGGTCGCCGGGACCTTCGATACTGGCGCTCCAGTCGTATACGTCGCGTCAGGCCTGGGTTTCGCCGATGCACTTGCCGCGGCCGCAGCGGCCGGATCGATGGGGTCACCGATGGTCCTCACCTTGCCGGGATCGCTTCCCGCATCCATTCGCGCGGAGATCGTCCGCCTCAACCCGTCGCACGCGATCGTCGCGGGCGGGGTCGGCGCAGTCGGTGACGCCGTCATCCGATCGATCCGGGACGCTGTCGCCGCGTCCTGATCGCCGGTTCGCGGCACGGTTGACAGTCTCGCGTCGCCTCCGGACACTCACCTGACTACGAATTGCCGTCCCGAGTGTCGAAGGAGTCCCATGTCGACCTTCCGATCCGTCATCGCATCGATCGCCCCGAAGACGACCGTCCGCGCCCACTGCGACCTCCCGTGCGGGGTGTACGACCCCGAACAGGCCCGCATCGAAGCCGAGTCCTGCTACCGAATCGTGGAGAAGTACGCCGCCAACGAGGATGTCGCGTATCGAACCCGCGCGATCGCCATCAAGGAGCAGCGTGCGGACCTGGTCAAGCATCACCTCGACGTCCTGTGGCACGACTATTTCAAGCCCGAGCACCTCGAGACGGTCCCGAACCTGCACGACCTGTTCTGGCAGGCGACCAAGCAGGTCTCGAAGGTCAAGGCCTCGACCGATCTGGCCGACGCCAAGCAGCTCCTGGATCTCGTGGACCAGGTCGACGCGGCCTGGAAGGCGACCGGCGGCCCGTCCAAGACGCGCGTGGCTGGCCGGCCCGGCTGACAAACCCGTGCCACGGTCCCGACCGGGGCACCCACCAGGACCTTGATGACCAGCGAGCCCCAGGATCCCGCACGCCCGCCGGAGCGTCGACGCTCACTTCGTGATCGGTTGCGCGGGCCGTGGCGGGTCGTCGTGGAGGAGGGATCGATGCTGCCCGGGATCGCTCCCGGCGACTGGCTCCTCGTCGACCCGACGACCCGGGCCTGGCCACGGAACGGGAGCGTCGTGGTCTTCCGCGAGCCGGCCTCGGCTGAACTTGCCATCAAGCGGGTCCGGGCCCGGGCCGGTGAACGCGTCCCGTTCAACGGCGGCTACATCGTTCTGAGCGAGGGTGAGGCTTGGCTCGAGGCTGACGCGACGCCGAGGATCGCCGCGGACGCCGGGTTCGGCGCACCCATCGATTCCGGTCGGTTTGGACCCGTTCCGGTGGAGCTTCTCGTTGGTCGCGTCTGGTTCCGGTACGGGCCGTCGGGACGAATCGGAAGGATCAAGCAGCCGCCGACGGCGTGACGCAACCGCGCCCGATGTCGCGCGCTCTGGACCACAGCGACGCGACTGCCGCAGCCCTCGTATCCTCGGTTCATGCATGACCGAAGGCTCGATGCCAACCTCCCGCTCCCACCCGCCCCCGACCCGTGGGTCGGATCCGATATGCCGAGCCTGCGGCCCGGGGTCCCCTACCACTTGACCGAGATGATCGAGGCGGAACCCGCACTGGCCGAGCGCGTCCTGACGCGTCTCGCGGGACCTGGCCCGGCGCTGGACCTTGCGACCGCGATCCGGACCGCGGCGAGTGCCGGGCGCCCGATCATCGTCGTCGGCTGCGGCACGAGCGAGCACGGCGC